>SLSW01000264.1 GCA_007130245.1 Micromonosporaceae bacterium | reverse complement strand
GCGGCCAACCCGCTGGAGTCGATCTCGCGGGCGGCGTTCCACGAGTGGGGTCTGCCGCGGCCGCAGCTGCAGGTGCAGGTGCGCAGCCTGGACATCGTCGACTTCCTGTGGGACGCGTACGGCGTGGTCGGGGAGGCCGACGGGATGGGCAAGTACGACGACCCGGAGGCGCTGCGGATGGAGAAGCTGCGCCAGGAGCGGCTCGAACGCGACGGGTTCACGGTCCTCCGGTGGACCTGGGACGAGGCGTACCGCCGCCCCGACGCACTCGCCTTCCGCGCCGGCGGGGTGCTGGCCCGCCGCGGCTGGCCCTCCCCATCCGCTTGGGGGGCTGAGTGGTGATCCACTAGCCGTACGGGTAGGGACGAGCGGGACATCTCCGGCGCCACCCGGCCCCCCAATCGGTCCGGAATGGTCGCCCCGCCGTGACGGGTGGCTGACCGGCCCGGCGCCCACGCCCCGTCGGTGAGCCGGCGCACAGAATGCTGTCAGGAAACCGGCCAGACTCCCGCCCAACATCCCCCGCGCGAGGAGGAAGGGCCGGGTGTGTCACGCCGGCTGGTGGCCGGGTGTGACTACCAGCCGACGCAGCGGCACCGGCGCGGTGGCGCCCACCGTGGCCAGTGCCCGCAGCCAGGCACGGGCCGCCTGGACACGCCGCCGTGGCAGGCCCGGCAGGTACAGCGAGTCGAGCAGGGCATCGGCGCGGGCGGTGCCGGTCAGCCGGTAGCCGAACCGGTGGGTGTCATCGGCGATTATCCGCAGCCCGGCTCGGCCGAACGCCTCGGTCGGGTCGGCCAGGGCGGCGTCGTTGGGATAGCGCAGCGGCCCGGTGGCGGCCACCAGGCCGGCGGCGACGAGCGCGCCCGGGGCACCCAGCGGCCGGTTGGCCGGCACGAGTGCCACCAGCCGCCCGCCGCTTCGCAGCACCCGGGCGATCTCCGTCAGGATCGGCGCAAGGGGCTTCATGATCATCAATGCCATGGCGCAGACCACCACCGTAACGGTGCTGTCGGCTACCGGCAGCGCGGTCGCGTCGGCTCCCACCAGCGGCCGGGCACCACGGGCAGCTGCCAGCGACAGCTCGCTTGCCGACCTGTCGATTCCTAAGTAGGGGCGTGCGGTCAGGTGCGGCCACAACGGGCCGCTGCCACATGCCAGATCCAGCACCGGCCCGGCGCGCCCGGCGGGTTGCACCGCCCACTGGTACGGATCGAGGCCGTGCCGGTCGACGCAGCGTGACAGCACCGTCTCGGTGATGCCGGCCCGCTGCTGATGGAACCGCTCCAGATAGCCGGCCCAGTCCTCGGATCGCGCCCCTTCCGTGGCCACCGTCGCGCTCCCGTTGGCCCGCTAGGAGTCGCCCGCCTCGGTGGCCAGCCGGTCGGGATCGAGCACCACGATCCGGCCACGCTTGAGCTTGAGCAGGCCTTGGTCGGCGAACTCGCCCAGTGCCTTGGTGGCGGTCTCGCGGGAGGTGCCCACCAGTGCGGCGATCTGCTCGTGGGTGACGGTCAGCTGGACCGACCCAGCCCCGGCGCGCGGCCCGGGTTGGGCGCGGTCGGCCAGGGTGCACAAAGTGGCGGCCAGCCGCTGCGGCACGCTCTTGAATACGCTGTCGGACAGTCGCCGCTCCATCGCCGCCAGGCGCCGGCCGAGGATCTCGGTGATGCGGGCCGAGATGCGGGCGTCGGAGAGCAGGAACCGGTTGACGTCGGCACGGTTCATCACACACACCAGCGCCTCGTCCAGCGCTTCGGCGTAGTTGTCGTACATCTGCTGGCCCAGCAGCACCATCTCCCCGAAGATGGTGCCCGGCTGGATGATCGCGGTGGTCAACGCCCGCCCGTCGGATGAGAGGCGGAAGATGCGCACCCGGCCGCGTTTGAGAATGAACAGGGCCTCGACCTGGTTGTGCGGGGAGTGCAGCACGGCGCCGGCCGGGTAGGTGCGCATCGGCGCCGCCTGCGCGATCGTCTTGATCTCGGCACGGCTCAGGTCGGCGAAGATGTCGATTTCGGCCAGCATTGCCAGCCGGTCGTCATAGACCGTGCTGCTGCGCGACATCCGCTTCACCTGTGCGGTCGCCTCCCGTCGGCCCGGCGCCCACGGCGGCGGGTCATCACCCCACGCAGGGTGCTCGATCCAGCCCAGCCTGTCCTCCAGACAGTAACCCTGTTCCTGGTCGATTGTCTGCATGCCGTCCGGGTCCGTCCCCGGTTCGTAAGGAGTCGTCGAGGCCGGCGGGTGTGCGGCGGTGGGGTCGGGTCTCGCCCCGCCCCCACCGCCATGACCTGTGGTCATTACCTGCCCTGCCTGCCAAGCCTCGGTGCGGCCAGGCCGTAGACCAGGCCCAGCAGCACTCCGAAGATCAGGTGGCCCAGCAGGCTGCTGCGGGTGGTGTCGTTCCACACGAACACCATCTCGGTCATGCCCAGCCACGCCGGCATGATCAGCATCGGGCCGAGCACCCACCAGATCGCCCCGTACCCCAGCCCCAGTCCGATGGCGGCCATCACCGACCGGGCCAGCGCCGAGAAGATCAACGCGAACGTGCCGCCGATGAAGGCGGCGATAGCGAAGTGCACCACCCAGCCGACCGCCACAGACTCGCTGCCCACAAGCTGGGCGATCATCGGCATCATGCCGTCGAGGGCCATCATGATGCCGAACACCAGCCCACCGACCAGCCCGCCGGCGATCCCGGCGGCAACGCGGCCGGCCAGCGCCGGCCTGACACCTGCTGAGCTCTCCACGCTCATCCCGACTCCCTTCGTTGCTGCCTGTCTGGCTGATCTCCGGCGACGGTAGGACCCGGCGCAGGCCGATGTACGTAACGCCGGTTACACAGCCCCGGTCCGCGGTGACCGCTCGGGTGCCAATTCGGTGGCCCCGCCGCGCGCCCGGCGCGCCGAGCGGACCATCAGGTAGCCGTACAGCAGCAGCAGCCCGTCCTGCGCCAGCACGAACCAGCTCAATCGCTGGGTGAGGTAGAGACCGAAGCAGCCGCAGTTGTCGACCTCCAGGCCGCGCAGCACTCCCTGCAGCCCGAGCCCGGTCCACAGCAGCGCCACCGCCAGATACAGCCACACCGGGGCGAGGCTGGTCGACCGGGGCATGGCCAGCAGCCACACCCCGCACACCAGGTGGGCGGCGACCAGCCCGGCGACGAAGCCGTGGTTGGCGAGGCCGGGGACCTGATAGGCAGCGAGGATCTCCGGCATGTGCGGCCAGGACGCGGCCTGCCCGGCCGCCATGCCGATGAACAGTGTGCCCAGCACGAGACGCACGATCACACCGCGACGCTAGCGGCCAGGCGCGGCGATCGTATGTAACCGCGATTACCGTCGCGCCGCGCGCCGGTCAGGCAGGATCGGGTGGTATGACCGCCACACCATCGGACAACGTCACCGCCAAGCCTGACCCGCCACGCAAACGCGACCGCGACGAGGTGTTCCTCGAATACACCAAGTCGATCTGCCCGGTGTGCAAGGTGGTGGTCGACGCCCAGGTCAACATCCGTGACGACAAGGTCTACCTGCGCAAGCGGTGCCGGGAGCACGGGTGGTTCGAGGCGCTGGTCTACGGCGACGCGCGGATGTATCTGGAGGCGGCCAGGTTCAACAAGCCGGGCACGATCCCGCTGACGTTCCAGACCGAGGTGCGCGACGGCTGCCCGCTGGACTGCGGGCTGTGCCCGGAGCACAAGCAGCACGCCTGCCTGGGCATCATCGAGGTCAACACCGGCTGCAACCTGGACTGCCCGATCTGCTTCGCCGACTCCGGCCACCAGCCCGACGGCTATTCGATCACGATGGAGCAGTGCGAGCGGATGCTGGACGCCTTCGTCGAGAGCGAGGGCGAGGCCGAGGTGGTGATGTTCTCCGGCGGGGAGCCCACCATCCACAAGCACATCCTCGACTTCATCGACGCGGCGCTGCAGCGGCCGATCCGTGCGGTCAACCTCAACACCAACGGCATCCGGCTGGCCACCGACCGCCGGTTCGTGGCCGCGCTGGGCGAACGCAACCGCATCCCGGGCCGGGCGGTGAACATCTACCTGCAGTTCGACGGGTTCGACGAACGCACCCACCGCGAGATCCGCGGCCGGGATCTGCGGGAGATCAAACAGCGGGCGCTGGACAACTGCGCCGAGGCCGGGGTGACCGTGACGCTGGTGGCCGCAGTCGAGCGCGGGCTCAACGAGCACGAGCTCGGCGACATCATCGAGTACGGGCTGACGCACCCGGCGGTGCGGTCGGTGTCCTTCCAGCCGGTGACCCACTCGGGGCGGCACGTCGAGTTCGACCCGCTGCAACGGCTGACCAACTCCGACGTCATCCACCTGATCGCCGCCCAGCGACCGCAGTGGTTCCAGGCCGGCGACTTCTTCCCGGTGCCGTGCTGCTTCCCGACCTGCCGGTCGATCACCTACCTGCTGTCGCAGGGCAGCCCGGGTGATGCGGACTTCGGCGTGGTGCCGATCCCGCGGCTGCTCCACGTCGAGGACTACCTGGACTATGTGTCTAACCGGGTGGTGCCCGACCACGCGGTGCGCGAGGCGCTGGAGAAGCTGTGGAGCGCCTCGGCGTTCATGGGCACCGACACCACCGAGGAGAAGCTACGGGCGGCCGCGGAGGCGCTGGACTGCGCCGACGCGTGCGGGGTCAACCTGCCCGAAGCGATCGCAGACCTGTCCGAGCGTGCGTTCATGATCGTGATCCAGGACTTCCAGGACCCCTACACCCTCAACGTCAAGCAACTGATGAAGTGCTGCGTGGAGGAGATCACCCCGGACGGGCGGCTGATCCCGTTCTGCGCCTACAACAGCGTCGGGTATCGGGAACAGGTCCGCGAGCAGATGTCCGGTGTGCCGGTCGCCGACGTGGTCCCGAACTCGACCGTGCTGCAGCCGATCCTGGTCGACTCGCCGTACGGGTCGAAGATCGCCCGCGGCAACGGGCACGCCCGCGGCCCAGTCGACTCCACCAACGTCGGCCGGAGCATCCGATGAGCGCCGCCGACCCCGGTCGGGTGCAGGCCGGCGCCGTCCTCGGTGGCGCCACCGACGTGAAAGCCTGCTGCGCCGCGGCGTACTCCTCCGATCTGGTGGCGATGCTGCTCGGCGAGGCGTACCACCCGGGCGGGCTGGCGCTGACCCGGCGGCTCGCCGGCCACCTCGCGCTGCACCCTGGCCAGGCGGTGCTGGACGTGGCCAGCGGCCCCGGCGCCACCGCCCGACTGCTGGCCACCGAACACCAGGTGTCGGTGACCGGGGTGGACCTGTCGGCGGCCAATGTGGAGCGGGCGAGGACGGACGCGGCCGGCGTGGACGGGGTGCGCTTCGAGGTCGGCGACGCCGAACGGTTGCCCCTGCCCGATGCCAGCGTCGACGCGGTGGTGTGTGAGTGCGCGTTCTGCACCTTTCCCGACAAGCCGACTGCCGCCGCGGAACTGGCGCGGGTGCTGCGCCCCGGCGGGCGGCTCGGGATCACGGACGTCACGGTCGAACCGGACCGGCTGCCGGGTTCCCTGTCCGGGCTCGCGGCGCGGATCGCCTGCATCGCCGACGCCCGCCCCACCACGGCATACGAGAACCTGCTGCGCGACGCCGGGCTGCGCGTGCTGGTCACCGAACGCCACGATGAGGCGATGGCGAGGATGATCGACCAGATCGAGGCCCGGCTGCGGCTGCTCACCCTCACCCGCCGTGACCAGGTCACGGAGCTGGGCCTGGACCTCGACCAGGCCAGCGAGGTGCTGGCCGCGGCCCGGGACGCGGTCGCCAGCGGGGTGATCGGCTACTGCCTGCTGGTGGCCGACAGGCCGGTCGGCTGACCGTCGTCGGTCGGCTGACCGTTGCCGGCCGGCTGACCGTCGCCGGCCGGCCGGGCGCGCCGGCCACCGATGGTCATGAAAAACTGCGCCGCCGCCACCTGCATCGCGTATGACCAGGTCGGATAGGCATGGGTGGCGGCGGCCAGCCGACCGGTGAACATCCCGGTCGCCATCGCCAGCGCCGGCTCATGGATCATCTCCCCACCACGCTCGGCCACGATCGTGGCGCCCAGGATGCGCCCGCCGCCGACCCGGCCCAGCAGCGGCCGGGGGCCGGCGATCAGCGTGATGAACCCGTCGGTACGCCCGGCGGCCAGTGCCCGGTCGGTCTCGTCCAGCGGCAGGTGCGCCACCCGCGCGCCGCGCGCCGCCGCCGCCGCCTGCGCCTCGGTCAGCCCCACCCGAGCCACCTCGGGATCGGTGAAAGTCACCCACGGGGTGGCGTGCGGCCGGTATCGGCGGGCCCGGCCGCGCCACCCGCGCAGCGCGTTGCCGGCCGCGATCCGTCCCATCTCATACGCGGCGTGGGTGAACGGCAGCCGTCCGGTCACGTCTCCGGCCGCGTACACCCCGGCGGCGGTGGTGCGCAGCCGGTCGTCGGTGATCACGTGTCCACCGTCGTCGGTGCGCACGCCGGCGGCATCGAGATCGAGCCCGTCGATGACCGGGGTGCGGCCGACCGCCACCAGCAGCCGGTCGGTGGCCACCTCGCTGCCGTCGGCCAGCCGCAGCCGCTCGCCGGAGGCCACACGATCGACCCCGACCCCCGTACGCACCTCGACGCCGTCATCGAGAAGCGCCGCCGCGACGATCCGGGAAGCCCGCGGCTCCTCACGCGGCAGCAGCCGCGGCGCCGCCTCCACCAGCGTGACCCGGCTGCCCAGCCGGGCGAACGCCTGCGCCAGCTCGCAGCCGACCGGTCCGCCGCCGATCACCGCCAGCGAGGCCGGGGCGTCCGGCAGGTCGAACACGGTCTCGTTGGTCAGATACGCCGCCGTCTCCAGCCCCGGAATCGGCGGCACCGTCGGGCGGGAGCCGGTCGCCAGCACCACCGCACCTGTGTTGACGCGGTCCCGTCCCACCGCCACCTGCCGCCGCGACAACAACCGGGCGCGCCCGAGCCGCACCTCGATGCCCTCGTCCCGCAGCGCTGCGGAGTTCTCGGTGGTGGCGATCCGCGCCACCACGTCCCGTATCCGCTGCGCAGCCGCCGGGTACGGCAGGCCGCGCCGGGCGGACTCGATCAACGTCTTCGACGGCACGCACCCGTAGAAGGTGCAGTCCCCACCGGGCTCGCCGTCGGAAACCAGCAGCACTTTCGCCCCCGCGCGCACCGCTGCCCTGGCCGCACCCAGACCGGCTGCGCCACCACCGACCACCACCAGATCAGCGTCCATCGGCGCGCCGATCGCCGACCTCGAACGTCCCCACCACCGGGCCGGACGCCACCGGCCCCCTGATCGGGCGGGCCAGCACCGTGCCGTCGCTGGCCAGCGCTAGCGAATCCCTCATACCGCCCACGTTACGGCCACGGGCAACCTTTCAACGTGACGGCGCACACACGCATTACCCGCCGCCGGGCCAGGCCGCCCGGTGCAACCGGCTCGCGCCGACACCGGCGATTCTGATCCACGGTACGTGGACCTGGGCGGCTTACGCGTTCGAGCGCCAGCGCCCGCCAGGGCGGGCACCTGACCCGCTCGCTGTACCTGGAGCGGCCCGCGGATGTCGACGCCTACCTCGACGCGGTGAACCGGCTGTACGTGGAAGCCCGCGCCGCTAACCGGGACGACCGACATCCTGACCCGGCTCCTGCGCGAGCTCTACCGCAGCCCGGTGACGGGTCATCCAGAGGGGATAGACACCCATTGGCAGCATGCTCACCACGGTGGCCAGAAAGACCCAGGCCGCCAACGAGTCCCAGCGCACATCGGCTCCGTAGCGTAGCAGGGCGCCGAGCAGCAGCGCGGCGATCACCGCGTACCCGGCGATTCCGGCCCGCAGGCGGCGCAGGTCATTTTCGACAGTGGCCAGCGCGGCCGCCGCGCCGAGCCCGACCAGCCAAGCCGCGATCGCCCGTCCGGTCAGCGCCGTCAGCTCCCACGGCCAGACCTGGCCGACCGCGGCCGGCGCGATGAACAGCGCCAGACCCACCCCGACCAGCAGCACTCCCTGCGCCGACAGCAGCCAGCTCAGCCAGCCAGGAACCGGGAACTCCCGCTCCGGATCTCGACCCGGTCGCCGGTGGTGCCACCAGTACGCCCCGGCCAGCGCCGGCACCACCGCGACATACACCACCAGCCAGACCCACGCGACCGTACGCGGAACCAGGGCTTCCGCGCTCAGGTGAAACCGGTCGATGTGGATCAGCGTCGCCGCAAGCGTGCCGGCGCTCAGCACCAGCGGCGGGACCACCGCGATCCGCACGTTCGCCCACACCCGCTCCCTGACCGCAAGCAGAAACATCACCAGGGCCCCGCCATAGCCGGCGCCGAGGGCGGCAGCGGTCAGGGGCGGCTCGATGGTCCAGGCGAACGACTGATCGGTGCGCTCGCTGGCAAGGTACAACGCCACCCAGGCGAGCGTGGCCAGTGCGACAAACGCCAGCAGCACCCAGCGTAGCGCCGGATAGACCAGGCGAACCGGGGCTGAGTGGGGGGCTGACATGACCTGACCTCCGTGAGCGTGCCTCGGGACGCCGATCATACGGGCTCGCAGCTAACTCAACCCGTCGGGTCCTGTGCGGAGTCGTGCCAGGCCGCGACCCGGCGGCTCACTGAGAGCACCAGCGGCAAGCCTCGCAGCGACTCCCCGCTGGCCTGGGTCCTAGTGATCTCATCCGCGCCGACTTCGCCCAACGGTCGGGGCGGGCCGCGGGCGGGCCGGGGCGACTTCGGGCTCTTGCGATGCCTGCGGTAGTGGTTGGCCTGCGGCCGGCCGGCGGCCCGGCACGCCGCCCGCACCCGATCAACGGGGCCAGCTCGGCGACCGCCTCGTCGATCACCGTCTCCATCTGCTCGGTCACCTGGTCTCGCCCCCGGGCAGGGCCGGGCTGCTGGTGGCGAGCTGGTCCAGCAGCGCGGAGAGCTTTCCCTGCACGTCGATCACCTGCCGAGCCGTGTCCAGCTCGGCACGCAGACGCTCGTTCTCGCGACGCAGCCGGGCGTTCTCACGCTCGCGTGGATCGGCCGGCGGACGGCCAGCCGGCTTGGCCAGCGCCGCCCGCACCCCGTCGTCGCGCTGCTTGCGCCAGGCCGAGATCAGCGACGTGTACAGTCCTTCGCAGCGCAGCAGCGCACCCTTGCCGGCTTTATCCAGCGCGTCGTACTCCTCCAAGATCCTGGCCTTATAGGACGCCGCACAACTCTTCGGCCGGGCCCTGGCCGGCACCTCCGGGTCCGGCACCTGGTCGGGGGAACTCACTTGTAAATGTCTCCTTGCTCGCCCTCAGGCCAACCTTTCTGTTCCAAATCCTGCCCCACCCGAGCTTGGCACAGAGGGGGTACTCGAACGGCAGCTGCGTGGCGAGCGAGTCCGGTTCACGCGGGCTGACCGGGCGTGGCTGGCTGCTCTGCTGCACCGGCTACCCCGCGATGTGCTACGCAACCTGCGGCTTCTGGTGCGCCCGGAGACGGTGTTGCGCTGGCATCGGGATCTAACGGCCCGCCGGCATGCCAGGATCTTTCGGCCCCGGCGGGCCGGGCGGCCACCCACTGTCCGGTCGATCCGCCGGCTGGTGCTGCGCCTGGCCCGGGAGGACAGCACGTGGGGGTACCGGCGCATTGCTGGGGGTCAAGGTCGCCGCCTCCACCGTGTGGGAGATCCTCCAGCAGGCCGGCATCGACCCGGCACCCCGGCGCACCGCCACCAGCTGGGCGACGTTGCTGCGTTTGCAGGTGCGGGCCATCATCGCCGCCGACTTCTTCGAAACCACGACGCTGACCGGCGCCCGCCTGTACGTCCTCGCGGTCATTGACCACGCCACCCGCCGGGTCCGTATCTTAG
>SLSW01000106.1 GCA_007130245.1 Micromonosporaceae bacterium | reverse complement strand
GCGAGCTCGAGCGCCTTCTCCTTGTCGGGCACTGCTGCCATGGTCGCCGCTCCTGCCACGTTCTTCGTCGGTTTCTTCGCCACCCGGACACCGTAGGCGCTCCGTACGACACGCGACAGCCGCCGCGTCGCCGGCTGTGGACAACGCCTACCTGTGGACGATAACCGAACGCCCGTACGAAGGCCGTGGCGACACGCCGCAGCCGGCGGCGCCCCGCAGGGACAGCGTCAGCGCAGCTGCGCCGGCACCCGCTCCGGGTAGGCCGCGACCACCGCCCGCCACACGTCAACAACCCGGTCGCCGGCGTCGAGCGCCTCGTCGATGGTGCGCCCACCGAGCTGGGGCAGCACCTGGTCCCGGGCCACGCTCGCGGCGTACGCCGGCCCGAAGACCTGCTCCAGCCGCGACCAGAAGTCGCTCAGCTTCACGCGTACAGCTTCTCACGCACCGGGCGCAGCGCCAGCGCCAGCAGCGGCAGCGCCGAGACCGCCGCCAGCAACGTCAGCGTCGGGTAGCCGGCCAGCGCCACCACCAGGCCGGACACCGCCCCGCCGGCCGCCCCGGCCAGACCCATCACCAGGTCCGACAGCCCCTGCGCGGACGGGCGCACCGGCTCCGGCACCGACTCGCTGAGCAGCGTCGAACCGGCCACCATGGTGCCGGACCAGCCGAGCCCGAGCAGGAACAGCCCGACCGAAAGCTGCACCGAATGGTGCCCGGCGGTGCCGGCGACCGCGCAGGCGGCCAGCAGCAGTGTGATCCCGCCGAGGATGACCCGCCGCCGGCCGAACCGGTCGGTGAGCCAGCCGGTGACCGGCGCGAACGCGAACATGCCGGCGATGTGCAGGCTCAGCACCACCCCGACGATGCGCAGGGTGTGGTCGGGGCCGTGCCCGAAGCCGTAGATGTGCACCGGCGTCATCGCCATCACCGCCACCATGACCAGGTGCCCGACGGCCATGGCGCCGACCCCGAGCCGGGCCGACGGCCGGGCGAGCACCTCGGCTGCCGCAGCGCGCATCCCGCCGCCCGCGGTCTTTCCATCCGCCGGGGCCCCGGCCAGTCGGCGGGCCAGCAGCAGCGGGTCCGGTCGCAGCAGCGCCGTCAGCACCAGCGCACCGAGGCCGAACATCACCACCGAGATCGCGAACGGGCTGGCCAGCGCCGGTACCGCCGCTCCGCCGAGGCTGACGCCGTCCATGACCCGCGCGGAGACCGGGCCGAGGTTGGGGCCGGCCACCGCACCGACCGTGGTGGCCCACACGATCAGCGACAGGTGGCGGCCCTTGCGGGCCGCCGGCGCCAGGTCGACCGCGGTGTAGCGGGCCAGCATGTTGGCGGTCGTGCCGCCGCCGAACAGGAACAGCCCGGCGAACAGCAGCGGCACTGAGCCGATCACCGCCGCGGTCACCACCGCCGCGCCACCGGTGGCGGCGGTGAGGTACGAGGTGGCCAGGCCGGTGCGGCGACCGAACTGGCGCATGATCCGGGTGACCGGTACGGCGAGCAGCGCCGCGCCGACCACGGCCGCGCTCTGGGCGAGCCCGGACAGCCCGATGCCGGCCATGTCGGCGGCCAGCAGCGCCCCGACGGACAGTCCGATGGCGACCCCGACCCCGCCGAGGACCTGGGAGATGAACAGCAGCCGCAGCGTCCGGCGCTGGACGGCGGCGACATCGACATCTGCGGCGACATCGGCCAGGTCGGCGGCCACGCGATCTCCTCGGGTAGGGGCGACTGATCTTTACATCCTTGCGCCACCGGGTCGGCGACGGAAGGGAACCCCCTGTGCACCACACCACATCGGCTCACGCCGCCGCTGCCACCGCCGGAGATCAGCGGCAGTGGACGCGGTACCCCGGCCTCGCCCGGAATCGGTGGGGCAGCGCGTCCAGCAGCGCCGATCAAGTTCCGGCGACTCCCTCACCGGTCGCGCGCACCGACGTCGTACTCCCGCACCAGCCGCTTCGGCGCCACCAGCCGCCACGCGTCGGTGAGCAGTTCCCGCAGCTGAGCAGGGTCGACGGAGGCCAGCCGGACGATCACGCCGGGATAGGTCTGGTAGTGCGCCGGGACGAAGAACGTGTCCGGGTCCTGCGCCAGCAGCGCCTGCCGCTCGCCGTAGTCGATGCGCACCACCACGAACTCCTCATCGTCGGCGGCTCCGCTCGGCCGGCTGCGCTCGTTGCCGGCCAGGTACGCCACCGGCTTGCCGTGCACCCGCACCCGGGGCATACCGGGCGGCGGGTCGGACCGGGTGCCGGGCAGCTCGGCGAGGATCACGGCCACGGTCTGCCAGGTCGCCGGCACCGTCCTATGCCTCCGCTGGCGGGACCGGTCGCCACTGGCCGTCGGCGTCGGCGTACGCCGTGTCGGGATCCTCGGTGGTCAGGTGCACCACCGCCCCGTGGGGAGCGCGCAGCTCCGCGTGATGGACCTCGCCGGTGACCCGGTCGTCGTACCAGCGCACGTGGGTGAAACCGAGCGCGTCGACGAGGAACCGGCTCGCTGCTCGCGGGTCGCGGTAGCCGAGGCTGGGCGTCAGTGTGTCCATGGCGCAGACAATATGTTTCCGCGGCGCAGGCGGGCTTGGACGATTGGAAGCACCACCGACGCGACACTCGGGTATAACCGAGCTGGAGGACTCATACGTCGAGGTCGGCGAGCTGTAGACCGTCGACGCGGCTGAAGTGTTTCCGGTTCCGGGTTGCGAGGGGCAGGTCGTGACGCAGGCAGACGCCGGCCTGCAGGCAGTCGGCGAACCCGATGTCCCGACCCTGCCGGCGCAGGATCGCCGCGACTTCACCGCCGCGGACGGCTGCGTTCAGATCCAGCGGCAGGGTGCGCCGGTGCAGCAGCCGCAGGATGTCCTCCCGCCGGGCCAGAAAGTCGGTGCCCACCCGCAGCTCGAAAGCGGTCACGGCGGTGACCCGCAGCCGGTGCTCCACCAGCAGTGCCCGCACCAGCGACCTTCCCTGCCCCTTGCCGCGCAGGAAGTCGATCACCAGGTCACTGTCGACGACTACCGGGCCCGCCACTGGGACCTCACGGCGTCGATCCGGGCGCGTACCTCGCCGGCCTCTGCCTCCTCGAGGCTCCCCTCCAGGCTGAGCAGCGCGTCGATCTCATCCGCGCCGAGGTCCCGCAGGTAGGCGTCGAGCGCCTCCTGGACGAGCACCGAGAAGCCGCGCACGCCGCGACGCTGCGCCACGGCGGTGAGCGCGCGGTGCTGTTCGTCAGTGATCTCAACTGTCGTGCGCATGCATGCATGCTAACACGGAGGCCGGTGCCGCCCGTCACGCCGCCGGGCGGCACTCCACGACGAACGACCCGGACGGTTGCCGCCCGGCCGCCCGGACCTCCAGACCGGCCGCATGCGCGATCGCGCGGAACTCGGTGACCGTGTTGTTGCGGCCACCCAGCAGCACCATCTCGATGGTCAGTTGCTGCGGTGCGTCATCGGGCACCACTCCGCCGATTACCACCACCCGCCCGGACGGCGGGGCGGCCTCGGCGCAGCGACGCAGGATCGCCTCCGTCTCCCCGTCCGGCCAGTCGTTCAGCACGCTGCGCAGCAGGTAGAGGTCTGCGCCGGCCGGCAGCGGGTCGAAGAAGCTCTGCCCGACGGCGCGGACCCGGTCAGCCACGCCGGCGGCGCTGAACGTGCCTGCGGCGCGGGCGACGGTGCGCGGCAGGTCCACCAGGATGCCGCGCAGGCCCGGCCGGGTGCGCAGCAGCTCGGACAGCATCGCCCCGGTGCCGCCACCCACGTCGACGACGGTGCGCACCGCGTCCCAGCCGTCGACCAGGTCGATCCGCGCATCCGGGGTGCCGTGCCCGCCCGGGCCGATCAGGTCGTCGAAGCTGGCGGCCAGGTCCGGGTGCGCGTCCAGGTCCTCCCAGAACGGGCGGCCGAACCGCTCGGCGTAGCCGGACCGGCCGGTGCGCACGTAGGTGGGCAGCGTGCTCCACGCGTGCGCGAACCGGCCGGCGATGCCGTCCAGGTCCAGCCCGATGCGCATCCGCGGTTCCCGCAGCTGCCGTCCGGTCTCGCCGAGGGTGAAGGTCCCGGGCTCCGGCTCGACGAACACTCCCTTGCCGGCCAGGTAGGTCATGACGTGGTGCAGCGCGCGCGGGTCGACACCGGCGACCGCAGCGAGGTCGTGCACGTCGGTGGTGCCGGCGTCGATGTGCGCGGCGATCCGCAGCGTCGCCACCACCCGGACGCACCACGGTGTGCAGAGGTCAGCCAGCTGATGAAGGTCCACCTGGTCGGTCATGATCCGGATGGTGCCACCGGATCGGGCGGTTGGTCTTGGACGAATGGCAGCTCCTCCGAGACCAGCCACGCCGACGGCGGGCATCCGGCCAGCTCGTTCCAGTCCCGCGCCAGGTGCGCCTGGTCGTAGTAACCGCACCGCCCCGCCACCTCCGCCAGTGAGACCCGCCGGCCCGGCGGACGTCGCCGGGCGAGATCCCGCAGCATCCGGTGGGAGCGGCCGAACCGTACCAGGCGGGCGACCTGCTTCGGGCCGACTCCATACTCGCGCGCGAACAGCGTGCGCAGGTGTTGCCGGCTGTATCCGGTCTCGGCCGCCAGCTCGGCCACGGTCACGCAACCTCCGCTGTCGACGATGCGCCGCCACATGTGCGTCAGCACTGCGGCTGTCTGCTCCCCGGCGCCGGCGCGACGTGTCAGCACCTCGTCCAGCACCGCGAACCTGGCCGGCCAGTCCGGCGCCGCCGCCAGCCGCTCGGCGAGCGCGGCTGCCATCGAACCGAGCAGCTCGTCCAGGCTGAGCGCCATGCCGGCGAGCGCGGCGGCCGGCACCCCGAGCAGGCGGCGCGCGCCATCCGGGGTGAGATTCACCGAGACCGAGTACGAGTTGCCCTCGTGGACGATCGCCGCCGGGCCGGTCCGCAGCCCGTGCGCCAGCATCTGGAACGAGCAGGGTGGCTGCCTGCGGTCGGGCATCGCGGCGAGGTGGATAGGCTGGTCGAGCGCGATGATCAGGCCGACATGGTGCGTGGGCAGCCCCCGGTGCACACCAGGAGCGAAGCCCACGATGCGGCTGCCGGCATAACCCGTCACCAGGCCGCGGAGCGGTGCCGCCGGCGCGGCTGCCGAGGTGTCGGCGATCTGCTCGGTCACCTGCTGAGCGTAGCGGTGTGGCGACGCCGCCATCACCCTCGCGGACGGGTCACAGGCCCAGACCGCGCCCGACGATCTCCTTCATGATCTCGGTGGTGCCGCCGTAGATGGACTGCACCCGGCTGTCCAGCCACGCCTTCGCCACCGGGTACTCCATCATGTACCCGTAGCCGCCGTGCAGCTGCACGCACCGGTCAGCGACCTTGTTCTGCAGCTCGGTGGTCCACCACTTGGCCATCGCCGCGTCCACCGGGCTGAGCCGTCCGGCGTTCAGCTCCGAGATGCAGTGGTTGAGGAAGGTGCGGGCGATGGTGACCTCTGTGGACAGCTCCGCCAGCAGGAAGCGGTTGTGCTGGAACCGGCCGATCGGGCGACCGAACGCCTCCCGGGTGCGCGCGTAGTCCAGCCCCAGCTCGAGGATCTTCTCGCTGGCTGCGACCGCGGCCACGGCGATGCCCAGCCGTTCCCGCGGCAGGTTGGCCATGAGCTGGTAGAAGCCGTGGTTCTCCGTACCCAACAGGTTGTCGACCGGCACCCGGCAGTCGTCGAAGAACAACTCGGCGGTGTCGTTGGCCTTGAGGCCGACCTTGTCCAGCCGCCGGCCCCGGGTGAAGCCGGCGGTGCCGCTCTCGGCCACGATCAGACTCACGCCGTGCGCGCCCTCGTCCGGTGCGGTCTTGGCGACCACGATGACCAGGTCGGCCATCTCGCCGTTGGAGATGAAGGTCTTCTGGCCGTTGATGACGTACGAGTCGCCCTCGCGCACCGCGGTGGTACGGATCCCGGCCAGGTCGGAGCCCGCGCCGGGCTCGCTCATCGCGATGGCGGTGACCGTCTCGCCGGAGCAGAACCCGGGCAGCCAGCGCTTGCGCTGCTCCTCGGTGGTCAGATCGGTCAGGTACGGGGCGATGATGTCGTTGTGCAGCCCGAACCCGAGACCGCTGGTGCCGGCGGCGATGATCTCCTCGTCCAGCACCGCGTTGAACCGGAAGTCACGCTGTCCGCCCCCGCCGTACTCGGTGGGCACGTCCATGCCGAGTAGACCGGCGGAACCGGCCTTGTGCCACACGTCACGGTCGACGATGCCTTCCTTCTCCCACCGGTCGTGGTGCGGCACCGCCTCGCGGGCCAGGAACTCCCGGCACAGCGCACGGAACTCCTCGTGGACGGGTTCGTAGAGGTGCTGTTCCATGCCGGCCAGTCTGCCACCGGGCCGGCAGGCGGCGTGACCGGGCTGTGAGCTGAACTACATCGGTTGGCGGATCCAGGCGCGGTCCACGCTGGCGACGCAGCCTTGGACCCGCCGTTCACCACGCTGGGCGCCGTGACCGTGACGCCACTCACTGGCAAGCCCATAGGTCCGGCTTTACCGTGAAAAAGTCCCCCGTTCCCCCAACGTGAAGGATATCCCCCATGATCCGTCGCGTCATTCACGCTGTGCTCATCGGGATGCTCAGCATCTTCACGCTGGCGTCACTGGCCGGAGCTACGTCGCCCTCGCAGGCGTCGAGTCCGTCGGAGGCGTCGGCTGCCGAGATGGCGCCCGCCGCACTGGCGGCATCGGCAGAGTCCCAGGACCGGCCCCCGCGACCCCAACTGCGGGCCGGCATCGACGAGAAGCAGCTCGAGCACGCCGTCACGATCGTCGAGACCGGGCAGGAGATGGGTCTTCCCCGCCACGCCTACGTGGTCGCGATCGCCACCGCGCTGCAGGAATCGCAGATTTCGGTGCTGGCCAACACGACCGTGCCGCACTCGTTCGACTACTCCCCCCGGGACGGCTACGGTGCCGACCACGACTCGGTGGGTATCTTCCAGCAGCGTGTGAAGTACTACTGCATCAACGACCTCACCTACTGCATGGACCCCCGCTACAGCGCGATGAAGTTCTACGACGACCTGGAGCGCGTGGACGGCTGGGAGAACCTGCCGGTCACGGTGGCGGCCCAGAAGGTCCAGCGCAGCGCCTTCCCCGACCACTACGCCAAGCACCAGGGCGCGGCCGAGATGATCGTTGACTCCATTCTGGAGTGGCAGGACCGCTGACCGCGTGCGTGAAGGGCGTACCCATACCCACCAATGATCAGCGCCGGTGGGCGCGCTACCCCAGGCAACGTCGACGACCGTCGGGGAGCGCGTCCACTGGCGCCGATCTTTCGCGGCCCGGATCAGCCGCCGGCGAGGGTGCCGGCGACAAACGGCGAGGTCGTCGACCAGGCCGCGGTAGGCGATGTCCCCGGTTGTCGGCGCGCAGCACCGCCGACGGGTGGATCGTCGCGAGCGCGCGCCGTCGTGGTCGTCGAATGTGGCCGGATTTTCGGCCCTGTCCGACCGGTTCGCCGCCCGCATCGCCGCGGTGTTCGCCGCCCGCATCGCCGCGGTGCCCGCCGGCCGCCGGCGCGATCCGCCCCCGTGCCGGCCGGCGCCTGGGACGCCGTCCGGTCGGGGGTGCAAGCCGACCTGGAGGATCCGGACCGCGCCACCGGCCAGGACGACCGGCTCGACCCCGAGGACGTCCGCCACGTCCTGGCCGCCACGTCCTGGCCGCCACGTCCTGGCCGCCACGTCCTGGCCGCCACGTCCTGGCCGCCACCGCCGTGCTCGACGACTCGATGCGCGGCCCGAAGACATTCGGCCCCCGGTCGAGGTGCCCGACAACGCCGACGAGCAGACCCGGATGCTCGCCTTCCTCGGCCATCGGGCGCCGGGTTGACCAGACCAGACCAAGCAGATACAGTTCGGCCATGAGCACCATCGTCAACGTGTACGAGGCCAAGACGCACCTCTCGCGGTTGTTGGAGCAGGTCGAGGGCGGCGAGGAGATCGTCGTGGCGCGCTCGGGCCGGCCGGTCGCCAGGCTGGTGCCGTACCGGCAGGGCGACCAGCCCCGGCGCCTGGGACTCCTGGCCGGCAAGGTGCGGATAGACCCGGGCTTCGACGAGTACGACGAGCAGATCGCGGCCATGTTCGAGAGCGACCCGGACCCGGGATCGTGAAGCTGCTCCTCGACACCCATGTCTTTCTGTGGTGCGTCTCCGACCCGGACCAGCTCTCCGACGACGCCCGTGAGCGCATCGCGGATCCGACCAATCCAGTGGCATTCTCGGCAGCATCGGCGTGGGAGATCGCCATCAAGATGGCCGCCGGCAAGCTTGCATTCGACGCCGACCTGCCCCGGGCGGTCTCCGACGCCAGTTTCCAGGCACTGCCGATCTCGATCGCGCACGCGCTGGCGGCCGGTGCCCTGCCACCGCTGCACCGGGACCCGTTCGACCGCATGCTGGTCGCACAGGCGAAGACCGACGGGTGGACTCTGGTAACGCGCGACCAGCAACTGGCGAAATACGGCGTGCCGGTCCTCACCGCCTAGCGACCTTCGAAACCCCCGCCGCCTCCCCCGCCCCGAGCGGCGGCCGGCCCGGCCGGTCGAGCAGCACGGTCTCCAACTCCGGTAGGTCGGCGAAGCGCAGCACCGGATCCCGGGTCCAGTCCGGGCCGGTGACACCCGACGGCACCTGCTCGTACATCGCCCGGCTCAGGCTGTGCAGTGTGCGCGCACTGGGCCGGGGTGATCCGCTGCACCAGGTGCCCGGCCAGCCGGAGGCCGATGCCGGGGTCACCGCTGAGGCGCCGGCGTACCTGCCACGCCCCTGATCTACCCGTCGGTAGGGTGTCGGGCGTGGAACCCTTCAGCGTGCGGATCACGGTGCGCGGCTATGAGCTGGACCCTCGCGGACACGTCAATCACGCGGTCTACCTCCAGTACGCCGAGCACGCGCGGTGGGAGTGCCTGAAGGCGGCCGGCATCACCCACGAGGTGCTCGACGAGGCCGGCATCGGCCCGGCCGCGCTGGAGAACACCATCCGCTACCGCGCCGAGTTGCGCGCCGACGACGAGGTGGACGTCAGCGTCCAGTTCACCTTCGGCGAACGGAGGGTCTTCACCATCGAGCAGCGTTTCGTGCGTGCCGACGGCACCGTGGTCGCCACGCTGTCCGGGATCGTCGGGATGCTCGACCTGACCGAACGCCGGCTGGTGCCGGAACCGGCCGCGCGGCTGCGTGCCCTGGCGACCACGCCGGCGGTGCTCGGCCTGTAGCGCGCGACCACGCCCGGCCCGTCAACCCGGCCCGGGACCCACATCCGCCGCCGCCTCGGAATTCGGGACCACCACCAGATCCTCGCGGCCGAGCCGGCGGGCGGTCTCGTTGATCACCCGCAGGTCGCCGCTGAGCATCCTGCGGTCACCGACCAGCGACCGTGCCAGCCGGCGGCGTCGCATGACGAAGTAGTGCACCGCTGCCCGTACCCGGGCCCGGTCGGCCGCGCTGGCGGTGGCGGTGCTCGTCACCAGCTCCCGCAGGCTCCCGGCGAGTCGCTCCGCGAGCAGGAGGTCGTGTCGGCCCGGGCGGCCGCGCAGCGTGGCCAGGTGCCCGTCCAACCGGCGGATGAGGATGGTCGATCCGTCACGCCCGGTCCGCGGTTCCGCCCCCACACCAGCACCTTTCATCCCGAACCTCGCTGCGACCGTGAAGCTATCTTATTCCGGCATTCTGGGCAAGGCACTCGAGATCGGCGCGTGGCGTGGTCCGGGAACGGCACATTCGTGCAGCCGCCGCGGTATTTATTAGTCCAAGATCGCGGCGGCGTCCTATTCATTACGTAGTAACTGCGCATTGCAGCCGGACCCGGTCCACGCGACGGTAAACCGTACGGGGGAGCCGTCCACGCCATCCGGCCGGTGTGCGCCCCGGATCGGGACGGCTGTCACACGTCTCCGACCGGGAAGGGGTTCCGCCCATGTCACACCACGACCCGCTACCGCGGGTGCGAGGACGGTTACGGCGCCGGCTCATGGCGACCGGCGCCGCCACCGCGCTCGCCGCGGCGATGCTCACCGTGCACGCCTCCGGCGCCAGCGCAGTCGAAGAGTCCTCCGCCCAGGTTGACGACGCGGTTCTGACCGAGCTGGCCGCGAGCGGCACCGCGGAGTTCTTCGTCTACCTCGACGAGCGCGCCGACCTGGCGCCGGTGTCGGCCCTCAGCGACCGCACCGCCCGGGCACAGTTCGTCTACGACCAGCTCACCAGCGTGGCCGAGGCCAGCCAGGCCGGCGTCACCGCGTTGCTGGAGCGCCACGGCGCCGAGTTCACCCCGTTCTGGATCACCAACGCGATCCTGGTCGAGGGTGACCGGGCACTGCTCGACCTGCTGGCCGCGCACCCGGACGTGTCGTCCATCGGCCCGAACGGGACCCTGCCGCTGATCGAGCCGGTCGAATCCGCGCCCGCCGACAACACGATCCAGAGCGTGGAGTGGGGCGTGGCCAACATCAACGCCGACGACGTCTGGTCCGACTTCGGGGTTACCGGCGAGGGCATCGTGGTGGCCAGCATCGACACGGGGGTGCAGTACGACCACCCGGCGCTGGTCGAGCAGTACCGCGGTAACAACGGCGGCAGCTTTGACCACAACTACAACTGGCACGACCCGTCGGAGGTCTGCTCACCCGGCGTGCCGTGCGACAACAACGGCCACGGCACCCACGTCACCGGCACCATGGTCGGCGACGACGGCGGCAACAACCAGATCGGCGTGGCGCCGGGCGCGCAGTGGATCGCGGCCAAGGGCTGCGAGTCCAACTCCTGCTCGCAGAGCGCACTGCTGTCGTCCGGTGAGTGGATGGTCGCCCCGACCGACGTCAACGGCCAGAACCCGGACCCGTCGAAGGCGCCGCACATCGTCAACAACTCGTGGGGCGGCGGCGGCGGCAACACCTGGTACATGGACACCGTCGACTCCTGGGTGGCCGCCGGCATCTTCCCGATGTTCGCCAACGGCAACAGCGGCCCCAGCTGCGGCACCGCCGGCTCGCCCGGTGACTACCCGCAGTCGTACGGGATCGGTGCCTACGACGAGAGCAACAACATCGCCAGCTTCTCCAGCCGCGGCCCGTCGCAGGTCGACAGCGGCATCAAGCCGAACGCCTCGGCTCCCGGCGTGAGCGTGCGCAGCTCGGTGCCGACCAACAGCTACTCCAGCTTCAGCGGCACGTCTATGGCCAGCCCGCACGCCTCCGGCCTGGTGGCCCTGGTCTGGTCGGCCGAGAGCAGCCTCGTCGGCGACATCGACGCCACCCGCGCGATCGTGGACTCCTCCTCGCGCAGCGAGAGCGACCTGCAGTGCGGCGGCGACGCGGACAACAACAACGTCTGGGGCCAGGGACGCATCGACGCGCACGCCGCGGTGTCGGCCGCGCTGGGCGAGGACCCGCCGGAGGACCCGCCGGAGGACCCGCCGGCCGATCTGGTGGCGGACTTCACCTGGGACTGCCCGGGCAGCGGTGGCCAGCGCACCTGCACCTTCGACGGCGGCCCGTCGATCGGTGACATCGTGAGCTGGGACTGGCACTTCGACGACGGCAACGCCACCGGCTCCGGTGAGGTCGTCACCCACACCTACCAGGGCGGACGTGCGCGCGACGTGACCCTCACGGTCACTGACGTGGACGGGGAGACTGACACCGTCACACAGACGGTACGCCCGTGACCACAGCGGCTGACAGCCACGCGGGCTGAGCCAGCCGGCTGACAACAGCCACATCACCTCCCGCACGCGGCGGGTCGGGCGTTCGCCAACCGGCGCCCGACCCGCCGCTTTTTCGCGCGCGCACGTGAACCTGCTCACCGCCGCCGCCGGCCCACCGGCGCCGGCGTGGTCGTGTCACACCGGGTGGGCATGATGGGACCGTGGGTCTGGAACGGTTCGGTGACGCGACGCGGGAGTGGTTCGCCGCCGCGTTCCCCGCCCCGACCCCGACGCAGGACCGCGCCTGGGACGCGATCAGCGCCGGGCGCCACGCACTGGTGGTCGCCCCCACCGGGTCCGGCAAGACGCTGGCGGCCTTCCTGTGGTCGCTGGACCGGCTGGCGGGCGCCCCACCGCCGCCCGAGCCGCAGCGCCGCTGCCGGGTGCTGTATGTCAGCCCGCTCAAGGCACTGGCGGTGGACGTGGAGCGCAACCTGGGCGCGCCGCTGACCGGCATCCGGCACGCCGCCACCCGGCTCGGGCAGCCGGAACCGGACATCACGGTCGGGATGCGCACCGGCGACACCCCGGCTGACGAGCGGCGCGCGTTCGGACGCCGCCCGCCCGACATCCTGATCACCACGCCGGAGTCGCTGTTCCTGCTGCTGACCTCGGCCGCGCGGGAGGCGCTGCGGGGCGTCGACACCGTGATCGTCGACGAGGTGCACGCGGTGGCCGGCAGCAAGCGCGGCGCGCACCTGGCGCTGTCGCTGGAACGGCTGGACGCGCTTCTGCCCCGGCCGGCCCAGCGCATCGGCCTGTCGGCCACGGTCAACCCGGTGCCGGAGGTGGCCCAGTTCCTCGGAGGTGCGGCGCCGGTGACGGTGATCCAGCCGGCGACGCCGAAGACCATCGAGGTCAGCGTGCAGGTGCCGGTGGCGGACATGACCGACCTCGCCACCGGCGACGGCGCCGGCGACGACCCGGACGCGCCGCGACGGGCGTCCATCTGGCCGGCGGTCGAGCAGCGCGTGTTCGAGCTGATCCGGGCGCACCGGTCGACGATCGTGTTCACCAACGCCCGCCGCAGCGCGGAACGCCTCTGCGCCCGCCTCAACGAGATCGCCGCCGGCGGGCCACCGGACGACCCGGACGGGTCCCCACCCGCGGAGATCATGGCGCAGTCCGGCAGCGGCGGCAGGGCGCCGCCGGTGATCGCCCGCGCCCACCACGGCAGCGTGTCCAAACAGGAGCGCAAGCAGATCGAGGAGGCGCTCAAATCGGGCACCCTGCCGGCCGTGGTGGCCACCAGTTCGCTGGAGCTCGGCATCGACATGGGCGCGGTCGACCTGGTGGTGCAGGTGGAGACGCCGCCGTCGGTGGCCGCCGGCCTGCAGCGCGTCGGCCGCGCCGGGCATCACGTCGGCGCGGTCTCCACCGGGGTGGTGTTCCCCAAGCACCGCGGGGACCTGCTGTCCGCGGCGGTGGTGGCGCCGCGCATGCGCGACGGGCAGATCGAGCAGCTGCGCTGCCCGCGCAATCCGCTGGACGTGCTCGCCCAGCAGATCGTGGCGATGGTCGCCATGGACACCTGGCGCGCGGCCGACCTGGCTGCGGTGGCGCGGCGGGCGGCACCGTTCACCGAGCTGCCCGACTCGGCGCTGTACGGGGTGCTGGACATGCTGTCGGGCCGCTACCCGTCGACCTCGTTCGCGGAGCTGCGGCCCCGGCTGGTGTGGGACCGCGACACCGACACCCTCACCGGGCGCCGGGGAGCGCAGCACCTGGCCGTCACCAGCGGCGGCACCATCCCGGACCGGGGCCTGTTCGGGGTGTTCCTGGCCGGTGCCGAGCGGCCGGTGCGGGTCGGCGAGCTGGACGAGGAGATGGTCTACGAGTCCCGCGTCGGCGATGTGTTCCTGCTCGGCTCCACCTCCTGGCGCATCGAGGACATCACCCCCGACCGGGTGCTGGTCTCGCCCGCCCCCGGCCAGGCGGCCCGGATGCCGTTCTGGAAGGGCGACACCCCGGGCCGGCCGCTCGAGTTGGGACGCGCGATCGGCGCGCGGATACGCCAGCTCAACCGCATGGCGCCACCGGAGGCCACCGGCGTCCTGCGCGCCGACGGGCTGGACGAGTGGGCCGCCGGCAACCTGGTGGCCTACCTGGGCGAGCAGCGCCAGGCGGTGCGGGCGGTGCCGGATGACCGCACCGTGGTGGTGGAACGGTTCCGCGACGAGCTGGGTGACTGGCGGCTGGCGGTGCACTGCGTGCTGGGGGCGAAGGTCAACGCGCCGTGGGCGCTGGCGGTGGGGCGGCGGCTGGAGCAGCGGTACGGGGTGGACGCCCAGGTGCTGCCCAGCGACGACGGGATCGTGGTGCGGATGCCGGACATGCTCGACGAGTCGCCGGGAGCGGAGCTGGTCGCCTTCGACCCCGACGAGATCGCGCAGGTCGTGGAGGAGGCGGTGGGGGGCTCAGCCCTGTTCGCCTCCCGGTTCCGCGAGTGCGCCGCACGCTCGCTGCTGCTGCCGCGCCGGGACCCGCGCCGGCGGCAGCCGCTGTGGCAGCAGCGCCAGCGCGCGGCGCAGCTGCTCGACGTGGCCCGCGAGCACGCCGACTTCCCCATCACCCTGGAAGCCGCGCGTGAGTGCCTGCAGGACGTGTTCGACGTGCCGGGCCTGGTGACGCTGATGCGCGAGCTGGCCGGCCGCAAGGTGCGCCTGGTGGAGGTCGAGACGCCGCGCCCGTCGCCGTTCGCCCGGTCGTTGCTGTTCGGCTACGTGGGCGCGTTCCTGTACGAGGGCGACGCGCCGCTGGCCGAGCGGCGGGCCGCGGCGCTGGCGCTGGACTCGACCCTGCTCGGGGAGCTGCTGGGTCGGGTGGACCTGCGCGAGCTGCTGGACGCCGAGGTGGTCGCGGCCACCGGGCGGCAACTGCAGTGGCTGACCGCCACCGCCTCCGGCGGCGCCCGGGTCCGCGACGCCGACGACGCCGCGGAGCTGCTGCGGGTGCTCGGCGACCTGTCCGAAGCCGAGTGCGCCGACCGGGGGGTGGACCCGGTGTGGCTGCGCACCCTGCAGACCGACCGGCGGGCGCTACCGGTGCGTATCGCCGGCCAGCCGCGGTGGATCGTGGTGGAGGACGCCGGCCGCTACGCCCAGGCGCTGGGGGTGGCGCTGCCGCCCGGCGTGCCAGAAGCCCACCTGGCGCCGGTCGGCGATCCCCTGGGCGACCTGGTGGCACGGTACGCCCGCACCCGCGGCCCGTTCGACGCCTCCGCCTGCGCCGCCCGGTTCGGGCTCGGGGTGGCGGTGGCCGAGCAGACGCTGCGCCGGCTGCAGGCCACCGGCCGGGTGGTGGCCGGCGAGTTCACGCCTGAGGCGATCGGGACCCAGTGGTGTGACGCGGAGGTGCTGCGGTTGCTGCGGCGCCGGTCGCTGGCGGCGCTGCGCCGGGAGATCGAGCCGGTGCCACCGGGCGCGCTGGCGACGTTCCTACCGGCCTGGCAGCAGGTCGGTGCCCACGCTACCGGGGTGGAGGCGGTCGCGGCGGCGGTCGAGCAGCTGCAGGGGGTTCCGGTGCCGGCCTCGGCGCTGGAGCAGCTGGTGCTGCCGGCCCGGGTGGACGGTTACACACCCTCCTATCTGGATGAGCTGTGCGCCAGCGGAGAGGTGACCTGGTCCGGCGCCGGGGCGCTCGGCACCTCCGGCGGCTGGGTGGTGCTCTCGTTCGCCGACACCGCACCGCTGCTGCTGCTGCCACCACCGGACGAGGCGCTGGGCCTGACGCCGTTGCACGTGGCGGTGCTGGAGGCGCTCGACGGCGGGCAGGCGCTGTTCTTCCGGACGCTCGCCGACCGGGTGGGCGCCGTTCTGCCCGAGCCGGTCGATGACCCGACCCTGGCGGCCGCGATCTGGGATCTGGTCTGGGCCGGCCACCTGTCCAACGACACCCTGGCACCGTTGCGCGCGCTGCTGTCGGCCGGCACCGGCGCGCACCGGCGACGGCCCACTCCGGCACGGTCGCGCTACGCCACGACCGGCGGCCGACCGGGCGGGCGGCGTTCCCGCCGCGCCGCGCTTCCCAGCCGCGGCGGACCGCCCACCGTGGCCGGCCGGTGGCACCGGCTGCCGGCGCGCGAGACCGACCCGACCCGGCGGGCCACTGTCCTGGCCGAGACTCTGTTGGAGCGCCACGGCGTGGTGACCCGCGGCGCGGTGGCGGCTGAAGGGCCGCCGGGCGGGTTCGCCGGTGTCTACCCGGTGCTGGCGGCGATGGAGGAACGCGGCGCCGCCCGACGGGGATACTTCGTGGAGGGTCTGGGGGCGGCGCAGTTCGCCGCGCCCGGGGCGGTGGACCGGCTACGCGCCGGGAGCGACGCGGCGGGCGCGCGCCGACGGCCGTCGGCGCCGCTGGTTCTGGCCGCCACCGACCCTGCCAATCCGTACGGCGCCGCCCTGCCCTGGCCGGAGCGGCCGGTGGACGCCGGCGCCGGTGACGCCGGCAGCGCCGCCGGGCACCGGGCCGGGCGCAAGGCGGGCGCGCTGGTGGTGCTGGTTGACGGCGCGCTGGCGCTGTACGTCGAGCGCGGCGGGCGGACGCTGCTGTCCTACACGGACGAGACCGAGACGCTGGCAGCGGCGGCGAAGGCGCTGGCCGACGCGGTGCACGCCGGGGCGCTGGGCGCGTTGTCGGTGGAACGGGCCGACGGGGCGGCGGTGCGGGCGTCGCCGCTGCACGACGCGCTGACCGCCGCCGGTTTCCGGGTCACGCCCCGCAGGCTGCGGCTGCGGGGCTGACTGCGCTCGGACGTGGACAGCAGTCGGGGCCCGGGCGGTCGGCCCGGGCCCCGACGTCACGGCATGATCTTTACAGGCCGTTGGTGTAGAGCAGCAGGTTCGGGGTGTTCGACGGGTTGCCGGAGATGACGCCGGAGGTGGCGTTGTCCATCAACCAGGTACGGATGGTGGCGAAGTCGTCGTCACCGAAGGTCGCCTTGTACATCGCCGCCACCCCGGCCACGTGCGGCGCCGCCATGGACGTGCCGCTGAAGGTGGAGGTGCCGCCACGCAGGACCGTCGACGTGATATCCACGCCCGGCGCGTACAGGTGGGTGCACTCGCCGAAGTTGGAGAACGACGCCTTGTTGTCGTTGATGTCGCTGGCGTTGACGGTGGTCGAGTTCGGCGCGCTGGCCGGCGAGGTGTTGCAGGCGTCCGCGTCCGAGTTTCCTGAGGCGCTGGCCACGAAGACACCGGAGTCGGCCAGGTTGTCCAGCGCGTCGTTGAGCGAGGCGCTGAAGCCGCCACCCAGCGACAGGTTGGCCACTGCCGGCTTGTTGTGGTTGTCGGCGACCCAGTCGATGCCGGCGATCACGCCGGCGGTGCTGCCGGAGCCGGAGCAGCTGAGCACGCGCACGCCGTACAGGTTGACCTCCTTGGCCACGCCGTAGTCGGCGGCGCCGACCGTGCCGGCCACGTGGGTGCCGTGGCCGTGGCAGTCGCGGTTGGGGCCGCTGGCCGAGTTGAACACCTGCTGTGCCCGGCCCTCGAACTGGGGGTGGCCGGTGTCGATGCCGGTGTCGATGATGTAGGCGTGCACGTTCGACGCGGTGGTGTTGAACGTGTAGCTGTTGTCCAGCGGCAGGTGCCGCTGGTCGATGCGGTCCAGCCCCCACGACGGCGGGTCGAGCTGGGTGTCGAACACCCGCATGACGCCGTCAGCCTCGATCCTGGTCACGGCCGGGTCGTTGCTCAGCGCCGCGAGCTGCGCGGAGGTCAGCGGAGCGGCGAAGCCGTTGAGCACCGTGTCGTAGCGGTGGCTGGCGGCCACATTGTGCCGTTGCAGGGCCGCTGGGGCGTCGGCGTCGGCGGCAAGGGTCACGATGTATGTGCCGGCCGGGTTGTCGGCCTGGGCGGGGGGTGCGGCGTTGGCGCTGACGGGTACGAGCAGCAGAACCAGAGCCGCAGCCGCGGCGGCGACGGTACGTCGCTGTAAGCGGAGCATTACCTAATCCTCTCCTTGCAGGGGGTGTACTTGACCACACCCTACGTGAAAATCGAGCAGCATGAAATAGTTGACAGCCAATCCGGTCCGTATCGAGGCGCCCGCCGGCACGATCCGCGTCGGACATACCACACGGTCACTATTGCTGTGTGATGACGGCGGTGACCACCAGCCCGTGGTTGACGAGGAACCGGCCGGTCAACCGCTCTACCAGCACCCGTGCGGGCGCCGGTGCCTGCGGCTGCGCTCGGACGGTGAACCTGCCCCGGCCACCACCCGGACCCGAGACCGGCAGCACCTCTACGTCCTCGAACCCGAGCCACTGCCCGGTCCGCGGCGACACCGCCTTGTAGACCGACTCCTTCGCGCTGAACAGCAGCCGGTCCCAACACACCGCCGCGGTGTCCGCGCTCAGCGCCGCCAGCCGTCGCCGCTCGTTGTCGAGCAGCACGAGCGCGGACACGCCGGCGGGAAGCGGCAGGTTCGGCTCGGCGTCGATGCCGAGCGCGGAAACATCGGTGTCCCGCCCGACCGCGGCTGCCCGGTAGCCGTCGCAATGGGTCATGCTGCCGACCAGGCCGTCGGGCCAGCAGGGTGCGCGTCGCGTTCCCGGGTGGATCGCCACCGGCCCCCGTCCCAGCCGGGCAAGCGCGACGCGGGCGCAGTGGCGCACCGTGGTGTACTCGCGCCGGCGCGCCTCGACCGCGCCGGACACGTACGGCTCCTCCTCCGGCAGCAGCACCGCCTCGACCGGGTCGCCGAAGGTGTCCACGGCTTCCACTGCCGCGGGCAGGATCTGTTCAATCACGGCGCCGCCCTGGACAGTGCTCGCCCGCCCGCGCCGGCAGCCGGAGACATACGTGTAGCGAGAGCAGCCGGACCTCCATCGTCGCCCACCTTTCCGAGCCGCTGCAGTGAACCTACCGGCAGCACGGCGGCATGGCCCAACCACAACCTCGCCCGGAGCTCGTCGCGCGGCAGCGTGGCGACCGTTTTCGCTGGCGAATTGTTGCGTCGTCAAGTAGTTTGGAGGTACGCGCGAGGACAGGAGGCGGAGGAGACCCATGCCCGCGATCACGGTTGACGACGTACTCGTCCTGCCCCGGCTGCCCACGCTCGACCCCACCACCACCTCGTACCGGGAGGCCCGCCGCGTCATCACCGCGCCAAGCGGCTTCGAGGGTGAGGGTTTCCCGGTGCGCCGCGCCTTCGCGGGCGTGCCGTACGACGAGCTCGACCCGTTCATCCACCTCGACCAGATGGGCGAGGTGGAGTACGCGCCGGGCGAGCCCAAGGGCACGCCCTGGCACCCGCACCGCGGGTTCGAGACCGTCACCTACATGATCGACGGCATCTTCGACCACCAGGACTCGAACGGCGGCGGCGGCACCATCACCAACGGCGACACCCAGTGGATGACCGCCGGCGCCGGCATCCTGCACATCGAGGCGCCGCCGGAGCACCTGGTGACCAGCGGTGGGCTGTTCCACGGGCTGCAGCTGTGGGTGAACCTGCCCAGCCACCAGAAGATGTCGCCGCCGCGCTACCAGGACATCCGCGGTCGGGCGGCGAAGCTGCTGACCGCACCGGACGGCGGCGCGCTGGTGCGCGTCATCGCCGGCGAGATCGCCGGACACCCCGGCCCGGGGTCGACCCACACACCGATCACCATCGCGCACCTCACCCTGGAACCCGGCGCCCAGGTGGACCTACCGTGGCGATCCGACTACAACGCGCTGGTGTACGTGCTCGGCGGCAACGCCGCGGTCGGTTCCCGCCGGCATCCGCTGCACACCGGCCAGCTAGCGGTGCACGGCCCCGGCGACGCGCTGCGCATCGCCGCCGACGCGGCGCAGAGTACGACGACACCGAGGCTGGACGTGTTCATCATGGGCGGCGAGCCGATCCGGGAACCGGTGGCGCACTACGGGCCGTTCGTGATGAACACCCGCGCGGAGCTGGTACAGGCTTTCGAGGACTTTCAGGCCGGCCGGCTGGGCACCATCCCGGCCGAGCGGATGCCGCACACCTCGGCCGACGAGACTCCGCCGGCCTGAGGCGCGTGCCGCGCCCGCCAGCGCCCGCCGCATGTCTGATTCCTTCAAGACCCGCGGGACTGCCCGGCACTAGGGTCGACGGCATGACGCCACAGCTCGACCTGATCGGAATCGTCACCGCGGACATGGGCGCCTCGCTGGCGTTCTACCGGCGACTCGGAATGGACATCCCGCCCGGGGCCGATTCGGAGGCCCACGTGGAGATCACTCTGCCGGGCGGCCTGCGGCTGGCTTGGGACACCGAGGACGTGATCCGCTCGTTCGCTGCGCACTGGCGGCCGCCGAGCGGTGGTCACCGCATCGGGCTGGCGTTCCGGTGCGCCGACGCGGCCGCCGTCGACCGCGAGCACGCCGCGCTGGTAGCGGCCGGGTACGACAGTGCGGTGGCGCCGTTCGACGCGTTCTGGGGCCAGCGGTACGCCACCGTGCACGACCCCGACGGCAACGCGGTGGACCTGTTCGCCCCGCTCAGCTGAGCTGAGCACCGTTCAGTTGAGCAGCCTCCGCAGCGGCAGCCCCGACAGCGCGCGCACCTCCCAACGCCATCGCGCGCCGGAACCGCGGGATCCGGGCCAGCGTCTTCGGCCCGTACCCGAACGCCGCGAGGCTGCACCGGTGCACCTGGCGCTCGCTGAGCCCGAGTGCGTCCGCGGTCACGGCCACGCTGCGGCCGGTCCACTGGTGGGGGCGCTACCGCGAACTCCCGGAACATGCGGGGCAGGATCGCACTCCGGTGTGACAAGGTCCGGCTATGGTCTGCGGCGTGACCGACGAGCAGCGGGTCGAGGCTTGCCTGCGACGGTGGCAACTGCGCCGCGACGGGCCCCCGCGCGGCGGTGTGATGGCGACGGTGTACCCGGTGCGGCGCGTGGACGGCATCCCGGCTGCGCTGAAGGTGCAGCAGGTAGACGAGGAGACCGCGGGCGAACCGGCGGCGTTACGCGTCTGGGACGGCCATGGCGCGGTGCGCCTGCTGGAACACGACCCCGACGACGGCGCCATGGTGCTGGAGCGGCTCGACGCCGAGCGCACACTCGCCGGAGTGCCCGACGTGCACCGCGCGCTGGCGGTTCTCAGCCAGCTGCTCGCCCGGCTCACCTCGGTAGCGGCGCCGCCGGATCTGCGCCGCCTGCACGACGTCGCCGAGCGGATGCTCGCGCAGATGCCCGGGAGCCTGCCGCGCCTGGCCGACCGGGACGACCAGCGGCTGGTGCGCACGTGTGCTGCGGCGGTGTCGGACCTGCTGCCGGTGCGGGAAGACCGGTTGCTGCATTGGGACCTGCACTACCACAACGTGCTCGCCGGTGAACGGGAGCCGTGGCTGGCGATCGACCCGAAGCCGCTGGCCGGCGAGCCGGGCTTCGAGCTGTTCCCGGCGTTGCGCAACCGCTGGGGTGAGGCGGTGGCAACCGGTGACGTCCATGCTGCGGTGCGCCGCCGGTTCGACCTGATGACCGAGGTGCTGGGTCTGGACCGGCAGCGGGCCGCGGCATGGACGATGGGTCGGGTGCTGCAGGACGTGCTGTGGGAGGTCGAGCGCGGCGCGCGTGTGGTCGGTCCGGTGCATCGCGCCATCGCGCACGCTCTGTCCACATAGACACGGTGATTCGGGGGCGGGTTCCGCCGCCGGTCAGCCGCCACCGGCGGCGCGGGAACCCAGGTTGACCAGCTCGTCGTCGAGCAGGGGCGGATCGGGAGCGGAGACATACTGCAACCCGCGCGGGGTGTGCCAGGCGACGACCCCGGGGGCGAGGGTGGCGACCTGCGCCCCGGACTCATGTTTGAACCGGTGGTGCAGGCGACACTTGGGATCCAGGTTCGACTCGTCCGTCGCCCCGCCGCGCACCCAGTCGACCGAATGATCGAGATCACAGTTGGTGGACGGGATCCGGCAGCCGGGCGCGGTGCAGGTGCGGTTGCGCGCCCGCACCAGCGCCGCCACCTCGGCGGTCGGTCGCCGCCTGCGCGCCCGGTCGGGCGGGTCGGGCCTGGCGCGGGTGATGCCGTGGCTGATCAGGTCGCCGATCTCGCTGTACACGCTGAACCGCCACGTGCCGTCGCGGTGCTGCTCGGCAACCTGCCGCGCGATGTCGGCCACCACCGGGCCGAAGCCGGTCAGCTCCCCCGGCAGGTTGGTCAGACCCATCAGCGCGGTCAGCGGCACCTGGAGCTCCACCACCCCGCGTCGCGGCCCCGGCATTGCCGCGCCCTGACCGTCCGACCTGCTGCCCACCGGACCGGCGACGGCGAGGTCACCCCCGCCGAAGCGTGCCTCCCCGGCGGGGGACTCCGTGCCATCGTCTCCAGGGCCGCCCACTGGTTGCCATGTGCCGGCGGTGTCACCCTCGGGTGCGACGGTGACCGCCGGCCGGTCCGGCTCCGGCAGGCCGCCGGTGTGCCGGCCGACCGGGCCACCGGCGGCCACGCCCTGCCCGACCAGCAGGTCGAGGAACGCGTCCGCCCGCAGCTGGCCCATCGGGCGGCGGTCGCCGGCGCCGCGGGCGCTGCGGGCGATCGCCGTCAGGCGCTCCCACGCCGCCGCCACGTCCTGCGGCGGCAGGTTGCGCCCCCACACGTCACCACTGCCGTCCGGATTGCCGAACACCTCCACCCGCCGGGTGCTCACCGCGGTCGCGCACCGCTTGCGCGCCGCCTCCGGGTCGGCCGCCAGGATCAGCTTGCGCAACCGCGCCCGTAGCTGGCCGGTCGTCCACTCCGGCGCCCTGACCAGCACCCGGTCCACGATGGCCCGGGCGGCGGCCCGGTCGTCCAGCCAACCGGCCAGGTCGGCGATCACAAGCACCTTCGGCATGTCGATGTCACCGGCCCGCAGCGCCGCCAGCACCTGCGGCAACTCTTCGGCCAGCTGCCGGGCCTGCTCGAGCCGGGCGCCGGCGGCGGTGTGGGTCCAGGTCATTGCGAACGCCACCTCGCACTCCGCCCACGGATAGCGGCTGGCGAGGCCGCCGTGGACCATGGCGTCCTCGTCCGGCGGCTCCTCCCAGGTGACCGCGTGCAGGTCCGCAACCAGCTCGGCGTTCACATGCGACAGCAGCCGGTTGCGGGCCTGCGCCAGCCTCACCCGGTCGCGCTCCGACAGCGCACGACGGTCCACCGCAGCCAGGAGCGCGGCAAGCTCCGCACCCGGCGGCAGCGACTCGAGGTCGTCCGGCAACCGCTGCGCCGCCGTGGACGGCGGTGCCGTGGACGGCGGTGCCGTGGACGGCGGTGCCGTGGCTGGGGCCTCGAGCGTCCGGGTCATACGCGCAAGCTAGCACATGCGTACGACAACTCCGTCCCGGCGCGGTCGTGCCAACCGGGCGCGGGCAACCGCCGCTCAGCCTGATGGCACACCGAGAGTGAGGTATGCGAAGCCGAGCACGCCCCGGTAGCCACACAGCCACCGGGCGCGGTGCCCGTCGGCGCGGGCGCGCACCTCATCCGCCTCTGCTCCGTCCGCCTCCGTCAGCAGGAATCTCTCCCACGCCCCGGCATAGCGCGACTCAAACGAGTCCCACTCGTCGGTAGACGCCTCCGCTACGGCGATGGGCCGGAAGCCAGCGCCGACCGCGAGCTCGACCAGATCAGCCAGCGAACCGTAGTCGTCGACGTCGGCGTCGAGCGCCTGCAGCGCTTCCGGCGTCGGCGGCCGGGTCCAGAAAGCCTCGCCGAACACCAGTCGGCCGTTCGGACGTACGAACGTGCGCAGGCCCGCAAGCGCTTGTGTCGTGCCGCCCCAGGCGTGGCTCGCGCCGACGCACAACAGCACGTCCGCCGGCTCCCCGGACCATGCGGCGGCGTCGCCCACCTGCAGCGTCACCCGGTCGGCCAGGCCTCGCGCGGCGGCCTCGGACCGACCGTGGGTAATCGCCGCCTCGTGGGTGTCCACACCGACTCCCGTGGCGGTCGGCTCCGCGGCGACGCACCGGAGCAGTAGTTCGGCCCAGCCGCATCCCAGGTCCACGACCCTCGCGGCGCGCAGCGGCAGCGAAGCCACCAGAGCCGAAGCGCGGCAGCCCGCCATGGGGCTGTTGAAGTCGAGGTCCACCCACAGCGGATCGACATTCGACACAGACGCACTCCTCCCCGACAGACTCGATCCGCCACCTGGCGACGACGGCGGGCCGGGAGAGGCTACGTGCCGAAGCGTGGCCCGCTCAATCACTTTCCAACGAGGGGGCGACCTCGGAGGCGATCACGTCCAGGTGGTCGAGGTCGGACAGGTCGAGCACCTGCAGGAAGGCACGCGAGGCTCCCAGGTCGCGGAACGCCCGCAGCTGGTCGGCCACCTCGCCCGGGGTGCCGACCAGCGCGCCACGGGAGCGCAGCGTCTCCGGATCGCGCCCGAGCGCCTCGGCCCGCCGCTTCACCTCCGCGTCGGTGCGCCCGCACACCACCGGCAGCGCGAACGAGTACGTCAGCGAGTCCGGGTCACGGTCGATCGCCCGGCACGCCTCGCGTACCCGCTCGAAGCGCGTCCGCGCCACCTCCAGGCTGGGGAACGGGGCGTTGAACTCGTCGGCGAAACGCGCGGCCAGCTCCGGCGTACGGCGTGGCCCGTTGCCGCCGACGATGACCGGTGGCCGCGGCGACTGCGCCGGCTTCGGCAGCGCCGGCGAGTCCTCCAGCTGGTAGTGCGCGCCCTTGAAGGTGTACGTCGACCCGACCGGGGTGCTCCACAGCCCGGTGATGATCTCCAGCTGCTCGGCCAGCCGGTCGAAACGCTCCGTCACCGGGGGGAACGGGATGCCGTACGCCCGGTGCTCGGCCTCGTACCACGCGGCGCCCAGACCCAGCTCGATCCGGCCGCCGCTCATCTGGTCCACCTGCGCGACGGTGATCGCCAGCGGCCCGGGCAGCCGGAACGTCGACGCCGTCAGCAGCGTGCCGAGCCGGACCCGCGAGGTCTCGCGCGCCAGCGCGGCCAGCGTCGCCCACGGGTCGGTGGGCCCCGGCAGTCCGTCCCGCGACCCCATGGTCAGGAAGTGGTCGGAACGGAAGAACCCGTCGAAACCGCACTCCTCGGTACGCCGGGCCATCCGCACCTGGTCGTCGTAGCTCGCCCCGAGCTGGGGCTCGATGAACACACAGAGTCTCATGGGGCAACCTTGTCACATGACCGCGCTGACCGTGACCCCCGCCGATGCCGACGACGCGGCAGAGGTGGCCACTGTGCTCGGTGACGACTGGGCGGACACGGTCGTGGTGCACGGCACCGTCTACCGCCCAGCGGAACTGCCGGCGCTGCTCGCCCGCGACGCCGGCGGCGCGCCGGTGGGTGTGCTCACCTACCACGTCGACGGTGACGCGCTGGAGGTGGTGACGCTGGACGCGCGCCCGCCGCGCCGGGGTGCGGGCAGCGCGCTGCTGGCCGCCGCGGAGCAGGAGGCCCGCCGGCAGGGGCTGCACCGGATGTGGCTGGTGACCACGAATGACAACCTGGACGCGGCGCGCTTCTACCAGCGGCGCGGCATGCGCCTGGCGGCGGTGACATCCGACGCGGTCGCGACGGCGCGGCGGCTCAAACCGTCCATCCCCGACATCGGCGGGTACGGCATCCCGGTCCGCGACGAGCTGGTGTTCGTACGGGACATCGTCCCCGCCGACGTCGCCGCGGGCCTGCCGGACGGTTACCGCCTGGTCGACGGTCCGCCGCCGGTCGACGACTACGTGCGACTACGCGAACGCGCCGGCCTCGCGCCGGTCACGCACCGCCAGGCCGCCGCAGCGCTACCCGGCGGCTGGGCCGCCTGCCACGTGGTGCACGACCCGACCGGCGCCGCCGTCGGCATGGGCCGGGTGCTCGGCGACGGCGGGTGGTATTTCCACGTGGTCGACATGGCGGTGCTGCCCGAGCACCAGCGCCGCGGGCTCGGCGACGCGGTGCTCACCCGCCTGCTGGCGCGCATCCGGTCCCAGGCGCCACCCGGGGCCTACGTCAACCTGCTGGCCGACCCGCCCGGACGCGGGCTCTACGCCCGGCACGGCTTCCGCACGACCGCCCCGGACACCGTCGGCATGGCGCTGCGCCTCACCTGAGGCGACGACTCGGCTGGTCACGGTACGGGTCGATAGGATCGGCGCATGGCCGGCTACGGCTGGGTGAGCTTCACCACCGACTACGGCACCTCGGACGGTTTCGTGGCGGCGTGTCACGGCATGATCGCCCGGACCGCCCCGCAGGTGCGGGTCATCGACGTCACCCACGAGATCCCACCCGGGGACGTGACCCGCGGCGCCGCGGTGCTCGCCCAGACCGTGCCCTACCTGCCGCCGGCGGTGCACCTGGCGGTGGTCGACCCGGGTGTGGGCACCGCCCGGCGCGCGGTCGCGGTGACCACGCCCGGCGGCATCCTCGTCGGGCCGGACAACGGGCTGCTGCCGTGGGCGGCCGACGCCCTCGGCGGAGCCACCGCGGCGGTGACGCTGACCAACCCGTACTGGCAGGCGCCCACTGTGTCGCGCACGTTCCACGGCCGCGACATCTTCGCGCCGGTGGCCGCCCGGCTGGCCGCCGGCGCCGACCCGACCGGCGCCGGGCCGGCACTCGACCCCGCCGCGCTGGTGCGCCTGCCCGACCCAGTGGTGCGCACCGGTGACGGCTGGCTGGAGGCGGAGGTGCTCACCGTCGACCGGTTCGGCAACGTCCAGCTCGCCGCCGGCGGCAGCGCGCTGGCGCAGCTGGACGGCCCGGTCCAGGTCAACGGCGCGCCGGCGGTGCGCGGCACCACCTTCGCCGACGCGCCGGCGGGCAGCCTGGTGGTGCTGGTCGACTCCTCCGACCATGTGGCGATCTCGGCCAACGGTGGCCGGGCCTCGGTCGTCCTGCGCGCCACCCCGGGCGACGTGGTGCGGTTGACGGGGGCGGGACAGGCGAGTGCCGGAGGGTGACACGGTCTTCCGCACCGCGCAGGCACTGGGCCGCGCCCTGGCCGGCGCCACGCTGACCGCCTCCGACCTGCGGGTGGCGGCACTGGCCACGGTGGACCTCGCCGGCTGGGCGGTCGAGGAGTCGGTCAGCCGCGGCAAGCACCTGCTGCTGCGACTGCGGCCGCCGGACGCCGCGACCGCGGCACCGCTGACGCTGCACTCGCACCTGGGCATGGACGGCTCGTGGCGGGTGTTCACCGCCGGGCGGCGACCGGCCGGCCCGGCGCACCACATCCGGGCGGTGCTTCACACCACCGAGGCCCTAGCGGTGGGCTACCAACTGAAGGAGCTGGCACTGCTGCCCACCACCGACGAGCCGGCCAGGCTGGGTCATCTGGGCCCGGACCTGCTGGGGGCCGACTTCGACGCCGACGAGGCGGTGCGCCGGCTGTCGCGCGACCCCGGCGCCACCATCGCCGACGCGCTGCGCGACCAGCGCCACCTCGCCGGCATCGGCAATGTCTACTGCGCCGAACTGCTGTTCCTGCGCGGCATCTGGCCGTGGACCCCGACCGCCGAGGTCACCGACCTGCCCGCGCTGGTGGCGCTGGCACGCCGGGTGCTGCTGGCCAACAGCCGCCGGCCGGTGCGCACCACCACCGGGTCGCTGCGGCGCGGGCAGACGACCTATGTGTACGGGCGCAGCAATACCCCGTGCCGGCGGTGCGGCACGCTGATCGCCGTCGACAACCGGGGTGAGCGGGTCACGTACTGGTGCCCGGCGTGTCAGCCTGCCGGGACGGCTGCTCCTCCAGGCGGCGCAGCTCCGCGAACCCCTCGGTGACGCCGCGCAGTTGCTCGGTGGCGGCGGCGAGCCCGGTGAGCGCGTCGTCGGCACGCCCGTTGGCGCGTTCGGACTCGGCCAGGTAGCCGGCGGCGGCCACCACGTACTGCTCGTACGCCGCGACCCCCTCGTGCAGTTGGGTGAGGTGGTCGTCGCGCAGGTCCTGTAGCGGTCGCCGGGCTTCGCCCGGTGCGTGCCGCAGCGCCTCCTCCAGGCCGGCGATCTGGTCGGTCAGCTGTCGCAGTTGCCGTTCGACGCTGTTGGCCTCACCCACCGCCTCCCGTTCCGGGCCGGTGAGCCGGCCGGCGATCTCCTGCAACGAGCGGGACGAGCGCTCCAGCCGCTCCCAGGCGGCCGCGGCCGGTGAACCGCGCAGGGCGCCGCGGGTGCGCGCCCGCCGGATGTGCCCGGCCACGCCGTGGCCACCGGGCAGCTGCGCGATGGTGGCCAGCCACCGGTCACCGGCCAGCGCGGGGTCGGGTGGGTCGGGCACCGGTTGTGCGGCGATGGCCCGGTGGTCGGCCCAGCGCCACCCCGCCATCGCCAGCGCCGCGCCCGCCAGCCCGGCCCAGATCGCGTTCCACGCCTCCAGACCCTGGTAGGGCACGACCACCGCGGTCACACCGACCAGGCCGGCGGCGGTCACCGACCAACGCCGGGCCGATGCCCGCAACTTACGCAGCTGGCGGAGGTGGAACGCGCGCTCGTCGCGCATCGGCACCTCCTCCTTCCGTGGGTCGGTGGGACGGGGGTCCGCCCGACCGCCGCGTCGTTAGCTCGTGGCGGCCGTGTCGCCCTTGTCCTTGCGGTCGTCGGTCTCCTCGGCCAGGCTGGCGCGGATCTCCTCCAGCCGTGACGCGCCGGCGTCCGGCGTCTCGTCGGCCTGCTCGGCACCGGCCTCGACGGCGGGTTTCTCTCCGGCCGGCTCGAGCTGCTCAGCGGCCATACTGGAGCGGATCTGGTCCAGTCGGGACTGTCCGGCCATCTCGAGGGTGGTCTTCTTGACCTCCAGCATCCTGCCCTCGACGGAGTCGGACGCCAGCTCCGCGCGACCCATCGCCGAGGCGTACCTGGATTCGATCTTGTCGCGCACCTCGTCGAGGGACGGGGTGTTGCCGGGCGCCGCCAGCGCGGACATCGACTCCAGCGAGCTGGCCACCGTCTCCTGCATCTTGGCCTGCTCCAGCTGGCTGAGCAGCTTGGTGCGCTCGGCGAGCTTCTCCTCGAGCAGCATCTTGTTGTTCTCCACCGCCTTGCGTGCCTGCTGGGCGGCGTTGAGTGCCTGGTCGTGCAGCGCTTTGAGGTCCTCCACCGCCTGCTCCGAGGAGACCAGCTGGGTGGCGGCGGCCTCAGCGGTGCGCTCGTACTTGCGCGCCTCCTCCTCGTCGCCGGCGGCCCGGGCACGCTCGGCCAGCACGAGCGCCTGGCGGGCGTTCGCCTGCGACTGTTCCACCTCGCTCATGTGGCGCGAGAGCCGCATCTCGAGCTGGCGCTGGTTGCCGATCACCGCGGCGGCCTGCTTGACGAGCGTCTGGTGCTGCGCCTTCGCCTCGTCGATCGCCTGCTGGATCTGCACCTTGGGGTCGGCGTACTCGTCGATCTTGGCGCCAAACAGCGCCATCAAGTACCTCCAGGCCTTGACGAACGGGTTCGCCATTGTCAGCGGTCCTCTCTGCGGGGTAACGGCCGGTTGTCCGGCACCATCGTGTCAGGCGGTGTCGACCCCGTGTT
>SLSW01000059.1 GCA_007130245.1 Micromonosporaceae bacterium | reverse complement strand
GCCTGCTGACCGCCGCCCGCGCCCACGATCTGCAGGCCATCGACGGCCCGTACCTGCAGATCCGCGACCTGGACGGGTTCCGGACCGGGGCGCGGCGCTCGGCCGCGCTCGGCTACGACGGTAAGTGGGTGCTGCATCCCGACCAGATCGCCGCCGCCAACGAGGTGTACGCGCCGTCGCAGGCCGACTACGACCACGCGGAGCTGATCCTCGACGCGTACGCCTATCACACGTCAGAGGCCGGCGGTATGCGCGGCGCGGTGATGCTCGGCGACGAGATGATCGACGAGGCGTCGCACAAGATGGCGCTGATGGTGGCAGCCAAGGGCCGGGCCGCCGGACTGGCGCGCACCACCTCGTTCACGCCACCCGGTGCAGGTCACACGCCGTAGGCCACGCTTGAGATCATCACGGCGCCGAAGCACAACCACAGGAGGACGAACGCGACCGCGATCCAGCCGACGATGATGCCGGCCAGCGCCATGCCGTCGCCGTCTTCGCCGGTGCTGCGGATCTCGTTGCGTGCCCGGTTGCCGAGGTAGATGCCCACCGCGCCGGCGAATGGGCAGGTGAGCAGGCTCACCAGCGAGACCACCAGCGCGCCGATCGCCATGCCGTTGGTCCGCCGCGGCACCGGCGGGTACACGTGACCAGGCGGCGGTGGCGGGTTCTGGCCCGCCGGGGACGGTCCGTAGGGATCGGACGGTTGCATCAAGGCCTCACTCTGACAACTGCTCGCCGTAGGGGGATCACGGGAACAGCAACGGCAGCGAGAACATCCCGGCGAACAGGCACACGTAAAGGACCGTCAGCGCGATCGCGATCCAGCCGACGATGATGCCGGCCAGCGCCATGCCGTCGCCGTCCTCGCCGGTGCTGCGGATCTCGTTGCGTGCCCGGTTGCCGAGGTAGATGCCCACCGCGCCGACGATCGGACAGGTCAGCAGGCTCGCCAACGAGACCACCATCGCCGCGATTGCCATGGCGTTGGTCCGCCGCGGCGCAGGCGGGTAGCCGTACCCAGGTGGCGGCGTCGTGCCGTACCCGGACGGCGGCGACGAGCCGTACGGCGGCGAGGGCGGGGAACTGTACGGGTAGCCGGGCTGGGCGCCGTAGCCCGGTGAGGAGGCCGGGCCGTACGTCGGCGGCTGGCTCTCACCTGCCGGGGGCTGTCCCTGGGGATCGGACGGTTGCATCGGAGCCTCGTTCCTAGAACTCGTGTGACTAGAGGTGCGGTTCGTTGAGCGCCCAGACGAGGAAGATGATGACAGCGACTCCGGCCACGCCGAGGGCGACGGCGATCCAGCCGACGATGACGCCGGCCAAGGCCATCCCGCCACCGGACTCGCGGCGGGCCTCGATCTGACGGCGGGACACGTGTCCCAGGATCGCACCGAGTATCCCCAGGAAACCACTTAGACCGTAGGTGCACGGTGTCGCGGCAGCTGCCACGATCGACACGACCATGCTGGCCACTGCCATGCCATTGGTGCGTTGCGGCGTCGCGTACGGGTATCCGTAGGGGTAGCCCAACGGCACAGCCTGAGGCGTGCCGTACGACGTACCGGGGTACAGCGGTTGGGCCGGCGCCGGTGGCGGCGGGCCGTATGACGGTGGTGTGTGCTCCGGCGGTGGCGGTGGCGGTGGCGGTGGCTGCGACGCCGGTGGCGTGTCAGCGGAGGATGGAGGCGATGGGCCGTCAGCCGCGCCTCCGGCAGCGGGCTGGTTCGGCCACGACGGGGGTTGCGTCATGCGGGCCTCCGGACGAACGACGGGATGCCCGGCCAGGGTATCGGACCCGCGCTCGCCGGAGCGCGTCGTCGTTGCCCGGATCGCCGCCAGCGGGCAGGATCAGCCTATGACCGAGGCCCTGGCATCACCCGATCCGCCCGCCGCCGATGAACACGTCCCGCCCGGCGCCGACCGCCTCGACGGGAGGGTCGCGCTGGTCACCGGTGCCGGCAGCCCGGAGGGGATCGGGTTCGCCATCGCGGCGCGCCTGGTGGCGCTCGGGGCGAGGGTGGCGATCGTGTCGACCACCCGGCGTATCCACGAGCGTGCCGCCGAGTTGGGCGCGACCGGGTTCGTGGTGGACCTGACCGACGAGTCCGAGGTCGGTGCGCTGCATGACGCGCTGGCGGACCAGTTGGGTGAGGTGGAGGTGCTGGTCAACAATGCCGGATTGGCCAGCAAGGCCAGTCCGGAAGTGCTACGCCCGATCGCTCAACTGTCCCTTGAGGAGTGGCGGGCGGAGATCGACCGGAACCTGACCACGACCTTCCTGTGCAGTCGCGTGTTCGGCCCGCCGATGACCGAACGCGGCTGGGGGCGGATCGTGAACATGGCCGCGACCGCCGGGCCGGTCAACGCGCTGCCGGCCGAGGGCGCGTACGCGGCGGCGAAGGCGGGCGTGGTCGGCCTGACCAGGGCGCTGGCCATGGAGATGGTCGCCGACGGGGTCACTGTGAACGCGGTGGCGCCGGCGTCGATCTACACCGCGGCCTCCACCGTGGCCGAGCTGAAGCAGGGGCTGGGTACGCCGATGGGGCGGCCGGGACGGCCGGACGAGGTGGCCGCGGCGGTGGCGTTCCTGTGCACGCCGGCCGCGTCGTACATCACCGGGCAGATGCTGGTGATCGACGGTGGCAACAGCGTGCGGGAGGCCTACCCGACCTGACGTTTAGATCTCGGCCATGGTGCCCGCGATCGTCAGCCCCAGGAAACCGCAACAGGCCAGTACGGCGAGCGCGGTGAACACGTAACCGAGGATCAGCCCGGCGGTGGCCAGGCCGCTGCCCTGCTCACCGGACCGGCTGATCTGTCGCCTGGCGACGTGCCCGAACACGATGCCGAGCGGAGCGAACACGAACGCGAACACCAGCGCCAGGATCGCCATCACGTTGTAGCCGGGCTGCGGCGGAGGATAGCCCGGTTGCTGACCACCCGGCGGCGGCCAGGGCGGCGGCGAGTGGCCCGGTGGCGGTGGTGGCGGTTCCCCGGGCGGCGGCTGGTCCCCGGGCGGTTGGTCCCCGGGCGGCTGGTCCCCGGGCGGCGGCTGGCGGTTCCCGGGCGGCGGTTGCTCCTCGTATGGGCCAGGTGGTTGTGTCATGATTCGCACCCCCTGGGCTGTTACGCTACCTTTCCTGTCGGGCCGGCGGGTGCCGTTGCCGCGGATCGGGCGAACGTGCGTCAGCGGTGCGAGGTGCCGCCGTCGCGCGCCATCGCGCGGGCGAAGTCGCGGCAGGCCGCGTCCCAGGTCTCCTGCGGCATCGGCGGTAGCGCCCCCAGCCAGACCGGCAACGTGACCCCGTTGGCCTGCACCATCCCCTCCGGGCGGATGAGCTGCCACAGGTGCAGGTGCGCCCCACCGTCGCCCCACTTGTGCGTGTGCACCCGCCCCACGTCGCCGAGCGAACGCAGCGCCGCCTCCATCCGGGCCAGCAGCGGCCCCAGCTCGGCGGCGCGCTCGGCCGGCAGGTCCGGCAATTCTTCGTAGTGCTCACGCGGGCGCAGCCACACGTGGAACAGTGGCCGCGGTTCAGGCAAGGTGTTGATGCGCCAGTGCTCGTTGGTCCACAGGAACTGCGCGTCGTCGGCGGTGCAGGCGAAACAGTCCACTCCGCCGGCGCCGTGGCGCGGCGGCTCCGGGATGGTGGGTTTGTCCAGCGCGGCGACCTCGAGCGCGTCCGCGGCCAGCACCTCGCGGATGGCGAACTTGTCCGACGGCACCCGCTTCGGCGTGCCGTACTCGAAGTGGGCGGAGAACCGCCCGGCAGGGATGTCGACCATTCCGCCATCCTTTCCGGACGGTCGCCCGAGCGCAATCGGGTAGTGCGGGCCGGCTACCAGAGCGTGGGCTGGTCCGGCGCGGGCGGGCGGGCCCCCCGGCGGGGGCGGTTGCCGGTCGCGCGTGCCTCCTCCGGGGAGGCGGGCGTGCGGTGGGTCGGCCCGTCGTCGCCGCTCCCCAGCCCGTACCGGCGGGCCGCGGTGCGCACCTTCGCGGTGACCTCGCGCTGGTAGTCCTTGGGCGAGTAGGAACCGTGGGCGAACAGCTCCCGGTAGCGCGGCACCAGCTCCGGGTGCTCGCGGGCCAGCCACTGCCCGTACCACTCCCGCGCGCCGGGCCGCAGGTGCAGCGGCAGCGGCGTGACCGTGGCCGCGCCGGCGTCCGCGACCGCCGCCACCGTGGTCTCGATCGACCCGTCGTCATCGCTCAGCCCCGGCAGCACCGGGGCCATCAGCACGCCCACCGCGAAACCGGCATCGGTCAGCTGCCGCACCACGTCCAGGCGCCGCTGCGGGCTCGGGGTGCCCGGCTCGGCCGAGCGCCACAGCTCGTCGTCGACGAACCCGACCGAGACCGCCAGGCCGACGTCGGTGACCGCGGCGGCCTGGCGCAGCAGGTCCAGGTCGCGCAGGATCAGGGTGCCTTTGGTGAGGATCGAGAACGGGTTGGCGAAGTCGCGCAGCGCGGCGAGGATCTCGCGCATCAGCGCGTACCTGCCCTCGGCGCGCTGGTAGCAGTCCACGTTGGTGCCCATCGCGATGTGGTCGCCGCGCCAGCGCGGCGCGGCGAGTTCCGTGCGTACGAGCTCACCGGCGTTGACCTTGACGATCACTTTGCGGTCGAAGTCCTCACCCGCGTCCAGGTCCAGGTAGGTGTGGGTGTTGCGGGCGAAGCAGTAGGTGCAGGCGTGGCTGCAGCCGCGGTACGGATTGATGGTCCACTCGAACGGCACCCGGGACGCCCCCGGCACCTTGTTGATCACGGATTTCGCTCGCACCTCGTAGAACGTCATGCCGGCGAATCCCGGGGTGTCGAATGTGCGCACCACCGCGTCGGGCAGCGCCAGCGGCAGCGCGTCACCGCCGGTGCCTGCATCCCGCGCGTCGGCACGTGATGAGGTGAGGTTCGTCCAGCGCATGAGGTTCATCGTACACCTGTCCCAATCTCTTTGGCCGGTGTGCGACAGTGTCCGGTCGGTGACTGTGGGCGTAGTACGCCGGGCACATAGTGTGTCGGCCATGGCGACCTCCCCCCGCAGGCCGCGGCAGCGGTCCGGCCGGCTACTGCGCGCAGGTGCCGCAGTGGCCGCCTCGCACCGGCAGCGGAGCCTGGTCGCCGGCCGGCATCTGCTGCCCGAGCGGGCCGCGGTGGCCGGCCGCTCGGCCGCGCTGCTCTACGGTGTCCCGCTGGTCCGCGACGACGTGCCGGTCGAGGTGGTCACACCGTGGGACGCCCGGTTCGGCCCGGTGCGCGGGTTGTCGGTGCACGTGGGCGAGTTACCGGACGCCGACGTCCGGACCCGTCATGGCATCCGGGTCACGACACCGCTGCGCACCGGGTGGGACCTGGCGCAGTGGCTGCCGCTGCCGGACGCGGTCGCCTGTCTCGACGCGCTGGCCTCACATCGCGTGGTGCGGCTGCCCGCGCTGGAACACTACGCGGGCCAGCGGTCCGGCCGGCGAGGCTGGCAGCGGCTGGCGCGGGCGGTGGCGCTGGCGGACCCGGCGGCAGAGTCGATGTGGGAGTCCCGGCTGCGGGTGCGCCTAGTGCTGGCCGGCCTACCGAAGCCGGTCAGCAGTTACGCGATCGGTGCCGATAGTGGTGTCAAGAGCCGGGTGGACCTGGCGTGGCCGCGGCAGCGGGTGGGGGTGGCGTGCGACGGGCAGCCGCCCGACGGTGCCACGCGGCCGCACGCGCAACGGATGCGGTTGAACCGGCTGTTCACCACCGACGGGTGGATCATCCTGCACGTGACCGCCGCGCTGCTCCGGCAGGATTTCGACGGGTTCGTCGCAGAGGTGCGGGCGAGCCTGCGCTCCCCCTGAACACGCCGGATCCGCCCGGTCGGGGTGTGACAGGGCGGATCCGGCAGTGATCCGTGACCGGATCGGCGGGTCGGGTGTACCGGCGCCTCAGCCGGTCTGGGCAGCGAGCTTCTCGCGCACCTCGTCCATGTCCAGCGCCCGCACCTGCTCGATCAGCGACTCCAGCGCGCTCTGTGGCAGAGCACCGGGCTGCGCGAACACGATTACGCCGTCACGGATGGCCATCAGCGTCGGGATCGCACGGATCCCGTACGTCGCGGCCAGCTGCGGCTGAGCCTCGGTGTCGACCTTGCCGTGGACCACGTCGGTGTGCTTCTCCGAGGAGCGCTCGTACACCGGCGCGAACTGCCGGCACGGACCGCACCAGCTGGCCCAGAAGTCGACCAGCACGATACCGTCCGCGCTGGTTACCTCGTCGAAGTTGGCAGCGGTCAGCTCCACGGTTGCCATAACTCTCTCCAGTTCCCGGTTAGGTATTGCCTCCACCCGGCTCAACCGAGTGACGACCGTGAGTATTCCGGTGTCCGTCGGCGGTCGGCTGGCGGCGGTCGACTGCCGGCGGTCGACTGCCGGCGGTGGGTGCGTGCAGGGATTCGTGGGACAATGAAAAATGTGACACCGACCTTCGTCTACGACGGTGACTGCGCGTTCTGCACCTCGTGTGCGCGGTACGCGCAGCGTCGCGTGCCCACCGAGGCCACCATCGTGCCATGGCAGTTCAGCAACCTGCACGCGCTTGGGCTGACGGAGCAGCAGTGCGACGATGCGGTGCAGTGGGTCACGCCCGGAACGCCGCCGCTGGCCGGTCCGCGGGCGATCGCGGCGCTGCTGCGCTCGAGCACGCTGCGATGGCGGTTGCTGGGTCGGCTACTCGACTTCCCGCCGGTCCGGGCCGTCGCCTGGCCGACCTACCGGTGGGTCGCGCGTAACCGGCACCGCATGCCCGGCGGCACCGCTGCCTGCGTCCTGCCGCACGCGCAGCGCTCGGCCCCGCAGACGTGAGGTTGCCCACACCATTGGGCGGATCCGTTCCAGCGGCAGGAAGCTCGTCATCGCCACCATGTGCGGCAGGAACGAGATGGTGATGGTCGCGAACGACACCAGGTGGAACGAGTAGAAGAACCCCACCGCGGCGTAGCGCCAGCGTTCCCGCAGCACGAACACCAGCGGGCTGGCCAGCTCGAACGCGACGATGCCGATCTGTGCGGCGATCAGGATCCAGGGCGTCGCCAGCAGCATCTCGCCCAGCGCGGTGCCGCGGCGGATGATCGCCCAGGTCAGGGTGCCGCTGGTCAGCCAGTCCAGGCCGCCGACGCGCAGCTTGGCCCAGGCGGCCAGAAAGTACGTGGCGACCACCGCCATCTGGGTGACCCGCAGCGCCCACCCGCCCGCCTCCGAGCGGGTCGGATCGCCGTGGCGGGCCCGCCCCACCGTGGCCAGCGCCGCCAGCGCGACCAGGAACGCGAACCGGTCGTGGTCGACCTTGCCGTAGCTGAAGGCAATGATCATCCACTGGAGGTACAGCAGGGCGACCGCGGTGCCGGCCAGGCGCGGCAGCCGGCCGGTGGCGGCGACACCGGCCGAGATCAACAGTGCGGCGAACACCGTCCACACCAACGGACCGGTCGGGGTGGGCAGCGGCAGCAGCCGGCCGATCAGCAGCGGCTGGTAGAACTCGCCGGGCACGTGGGCGTGCGCGCGCACCCACGGGGTGAACACCAGCAGGTCGGCGATCACGAACAGGTAGACCAGGGTGCGGAAGGCCGCGATCCGTCCGAGCGGCACCGGAGCGGCCAGCCACCGCATCACGGTTGCCACGTGGCCACCACCTCGTCGGTCCACTCGCCGGTGGGCTGGAAGTCGCGGATCTCGTGCCACCTAATCACTACGCGTATTTCGCTCAGTTCCGGTGCGTGAGGATTGCGGCGCTCGTACGCGTCGGCCGCGACCCGCAGGAGGGCCGGGTCGGCCTCGATGCGGCTCAGCTGCCCCTCGATCTCGGCTCGGCGGATGCCCGTGTTGCGTTCGGTGAGCACGATCGTGCGACCGTGCGCGTCGGTGGCCTCCAGCCGGGTGTCGATGGTCGGCTGACTCGGGTCGGCCGCGCCGGCGTACATCGTGAACGGACCGAACGGGAAGTGGTCGTCGGTGCCCCAGATCGAGCCGGCCAGCAGCAGGCCACCCGCCACCAGGGTGGCCACCAGTCGCCACGTCCGGCCGCGGGTGGAGAGTCGCTCCATAATTTCCAGACGCTACCGCCGGCTGTGACCCGGCTCTCCCAATGGCCCCCTGTTGCTTGACACGCGGCTGCGGAATAATCGTTTTCACATAGAGCGTGGGCGGCGGGTGCGGGAAGCCCCGCCGCTCATTGCGTCCGGGGAACAGTTTTGTGACAACTGGAGCCACCGGCGAGGTTGGGCCCCCCGAACCGCCAGCGGTCGTCCTATGCTGGGCCGCAGGAGGTCGCTATGTCGCGTGCCAGCCCAGCCCCCCGTACGGCCGGCACCTTCGGCGCTGAGGAGTGGCGGTTGCTGATCCGTCTGCCCGCCGAGGTGATGATCGCCACGGTCATCTCCCGGGACGACGGCCCTCGCCGGACCATCGCCGAAGGACTCGCCGGCCTCGACGCCATCGCCGCCGGTCGCGGCTCCGACAGTGAGCTTGTGCGTTCGGTGGTGGCCGCGATCTATCGGGAACCCGCCGACGGCCGTCCGGACGAACGGTCCCCGGCCGCTGCCACGGAGGACTTCCGCGACGTGCTCGATCATTGCCGGCGCGCCGCGACGGTGCTGCGAGGCGGCGCGGCCCCGGCCGACGCCAGCGCCTACTGCCAGTGGGTGCGGCTGATCGCGGCGCGGGTCTGCGACGCCTCCCGCCCCAGCGGTGTGCCCAGCAACGACGACGGGCAGGCTGGCGCGGTCGACGAGGAGTTGCTCGACGAGCTCACCGCGGCCCTGTCGTCGTGAGCGTACGGTCGTTCCTAAGTAACCGTGAGTGACGAAGCGGAAGTCGGGGTCGGCCCGTGGCCCGGTGCGTGGCCCGACGACCCGCGCCTCGACCCGGAGCTGCTGGCCCGCGGCGACCGGCGCAACGTAGTCGACCGATACCGGTACTGGCGCCACGAGGCGATCGTGGCCGATCTGGATGCGCGGCGGCACGACTTCCACGTGGCGATCGAGAACTGGCAGCACGACCTCAACATCGGCACAGTGGTCCGCAACGCCAACGCGTTCCTCGCCGCGCAGGTGCACATCGTCGGGCGGCGTCGCTGGAACCGGCGCGGCGCCATGGTGACCGACCGCTACCAGCACCTGCGCCATCACGACACCATCGAGGCCTTCGTGCGCTGGGCGCACGCGTCCGAGCTGCCCATCGTGGGCATCGACAACCTGCCCGGCAGCCGGACCCTGGAGGCCGACGCGCTGCCACGGCGCTGCGTACTGCTGTTCGGCCAGGAGGGGCCGGGGTTGTCCGCGGCCGCACACGCGGGCTGCGACCACGTGTACTCGATCGCCCAGTACGGCTCCACCCGGTCGATCAACGCCGGCGTGGCTTCCGGCATCGCCATGCACGCGTGGATCCGCACGCACGCCGGTCCCGCGCCCGACCCCGGCTCGCCACCCCCCGGCCCGCCACCCCCCGGCTCGCCACCCCTGTTGATCTAGGGGTTATTCACGTGAATAGAGATCAGATCGCGGGAACCATCCCTAGATCGACAGGATGGGGGGATAGGGGGCATCATGGAGGCGTGGGGGTAACGGTGAGCTGCCCGCGCTGCGGTGGCGACGTGCGGGCTCCGGACCTGATGCACAGCGAGTGGCGTTGCGACCGCTGCGGCCCGGTCGTGCCCCTGCACCTGCCCGGCGCCATCAACGCCGAGGTCATGGCCGGCGCCGTCAGCGAGGTGGCGCGACACCAGCAGCGGGTGCCGATGTGGTCGCTCTGGCCACTGCCGCTCGGATGGACGGTCACCGGCGTGGGCTGGGCCGCCGACGAGCGCTCCGGCGTACGCGCCTGCGCGGTGGCCGGCAGCGGACCGTCTCCACTGACCGGAGGGCCGGCTGACCTGCTG
>SLSW01000019.1 GCA_007130245.1 Micromonosporaceae bacterium | reverse complement strand
TGCGGCCGCTGCTGCTGTCCACCCACGGCATCACCGAGGCGCAGGCCGCCGACCACGAGGCCTTCCAGCTCGACGACCAGCTGATCCGCACCCTGCTGCTGGGCGCGCTGGTGCCCGACGTGCCGGCGCTGTCCAACCTCACCGCCGCCAAGCTGCACGCGCTCAACTTCGGCAGCATCCACGCGCCCATCCCCGGCTACGAGAACCAGGTCGTGCTCGACCGGATGCGCCGGCTCAACCGCGACGCCGGCGAACTGCACCTGACCGACAGCCCCGACCCGGTCATCTCGATCAAACTGTCCACCGTCGACTACGACAAGCTGCTCGAGCTGGTGCCGCACGGCGAGACCACCACCGGCGTCCTGCAGCAACTGGTGCGGGAGCTGATCTGCACCGAGCTGGGTCTGGCCAGCGACCAGGGCACCCTTGGTGAGATGGTGCACCAGCGGGAATGGCGCGGCCGCCGGCACACCATCCAGGTGCGGTTCGGCAACGTACGCGACCGCGACACCATGCCGATGTCGGCCCTGGTCGCCGGCGGCGACGGCTGGCGCGTCATCGTCGACTACCCGTTCGACCAGGGCTACACCCGGCGCGACGACCTGGCGCGCATCCGCGACCTCGACACCGGCTCCCGCACCGTGTTCTGGGTGCCGCTACACCTGACCGACGAGGTGATGACCCGGGTCGGGCAACTGGCCAAGGTGAACTACCTGCTCGGCGGCGCCGGCGGCGGCGAACGGTTGCAGACGCTGGCGGCCGACTGGTCGGCCGCCGACCGCCAGCAGGGCAAGGTCTACCTGCAGCAGCGGCAGCTGCAGCTGCGCCAGACCATCGTCGATGCGCTCAAGCAGGCGTACGGGGTGGTCAAGCCGCAGCCGTCCGACGTGGAGGAGGACTCGGAGCCGGTGCTGCACACCCTCGAGGAGGGGCTGCAGCTCGGCGACCCGCGCGGCGGCAGCCTGGAGACCGCATTCGCCAACCTCACCGGTGACCTGCTCGCCTGGGCCTACCCCGGCACCCCGACGCTGCCCGACGACGAGAAGCCGCCGACCCGCGGCGAGCTGGCCAAGATCCTGACCTACGCCAAGCGGGCCGCCGCCGACCCCACCCACGGCACCGTCGTCGACGCCGCCGACCGGCGCACCGTGGCCCGCATCTGCAACCCGCTGCGGCTCGGGCGGCTGGAAGAACACCGGTACGTGCTGGAGACCAGCACCTGCTGGTGGAGCCGGCACCTGACCCAGCAGGCCGCCGCCCGCGACTACCGGGACCACTTCCCGGTCCACATGCTGCGCGAGCTGCTCGACGAGCCGGAGCCGCGCGGGTTCGACCGGGACCTGCAGAACCTGATCATCGCCGGGTTCGCGCTGGAGCACCAGCTGGCGTGGTATCAGCACGGCACCAAGGTCGCCGTCGACACGGTGCAGGCGGTCAACGACCAGATGGAGCTGCGCCACCCGCCGATGCCCGACGAGCAGTCGTGGGCCGAGGCGGTACGCCGCGGGCAGGCCATCTTCGGCACCGTGCTGCCGCAGTGGCGCAGCCCCGCCAACCTGCCCGAGCTGGCCGGTACGCTGCGTCGCGCGGCCGCCGCGCAGACCGCGGCCGCCGATGAGCTTGTGCACGCGCTGGCGCGACACGCCGACGTGCTCGGCCTCGACCCGGCCACCGGCCGGCTCGCCACCGCCCGCCGCATCGCCACGTTCCTGGCCAACCTGGCCGGTGAGAACGACGACGTGGTCCTGGTCGAGATGGTGGCACGCGCCGACCTCGGAGACCTGGACGACCAGGCGGTTGGCACCGTCATCAGCCACAACAGCAAGGTGACCCATGCCCTGACCGGCACGGCCTGGCAGGTGCTCGAGGCGATGCACCAGGCCGCGGCTGCCGACGCATCGGCCCGCGAGGAGCTGGACAAGCTGCAGCGTGCCGCCGGTCACGACCAGCACGCCGCGGACCTCGCCACCGCCCTGTCCGAGGCGGTAGCCGCAGCGGCCGCACTGCTTGCCACCAACGTGACGATCAGGCGCGACAGCCAGGCGGCGTCCGATGCGGACGGCGCAGGCGACACGTCTCCGCTCGACAACCGGAGCGTGCGCACCACCACCCGTACGGTGTCCGACCTTGCCGGGTGGGAGAAGGTCGCCGCCGAGATCCGCAGCTCGGTCGAGGACGGCCACCAGGTCACCGTCACCTGGGAGGTGACGTGAGCACCGTGGCGCGTCCCGCGGCGGTGCGGCGCAAGGTCGAGGAGTGGCTGGCGCGGCCGGACGGCTCCGACGCGATCGCGCTGCGGGCGCGTCCCGAGTGGGACGGCGACGAGACCCTCGCCATCGGCGACATCACCGTCCGGGTCGTGCCCTGCCGCACCGCCCTTGCCGCCCGCGCCGCCCTGCACGAACGCGACGGCGACGAACGGCTGGTGCTGCTCACCGAGCTGTCCGAGGACGAGCTGGGTGATGCGCTGCTGTGCCGGCTCAGCCGGCAGCAGGTGCGCAGCATCGACCGATGGGACCTGGTGCGCCAGGTCTTCGGCGGCGTCGAGCTGCACCCTGGTCTGGTCGCCGCCGGCCGGTGGGCCGCCGACGCGCTGGTCGACCACGCCCCGGCCGACGGCTGGCCGACCCCGCCGGGTGTGCTCACGCGCGACCACGCGCTGGGCAGCCTCGCCGCGCAGCTGCTCGGACTGCCACGGGAACAGATCGACGGCGCCGGGCTGTTGCAGTGGAGCACCGACCCGGCGGCCCTGATGCACTTCACCAGCCTGCCGACCGACACCCTCGACGGCCTCACCGCATACCTGACCGAGGTCGCCGGCTCGGTCGCGGTGCCGGTCATGGCGGCGGTACGCGCCGGCAACGGGGTGGACGCGGTGCCGCTGGGGCTGCTCGTCGGCGCGCTGTGGCCGGAGGGCGGTGGCGAGCTGAGCCCGCAGGTGGCGATGGCCCGGGCGCGGCTGGAGCCGTACCTCGGCGGGCTGAAACTCACCGACGCGCAGTCGTACGCGTACCGGGACGCCGTCGAAGCGTGGATCGACCGCGCCATCGACTCCGGCGAGACCACCGACGCGCACCGGATGCTGGACCGGGCCGAAACCATCGCCGCGCAGATGGAGACCAGCGAGCTGCTCACCGCCAGCAGCATGCTGCCCAGCGGACTGCGGCAGCGGCTGCGCCAGTTCGCCGCGGCCGTGCGCTACGCCGTACCGGACCCCGGGGCGACCGCCGATCCGATGGCGGTGGCCGGTGCGCAGGCCGCGCTGGCGAAGGTGTGCGCCCACCGTGCCGCCACGCGGCCGCGCGTCGACACCGCCCGCATGGCGGTACGGCTGCTGCGGTGGCTCGCCACCGCCGACGGCGCGGCACCCGCCACGCTGCACGAGGCGGTGCAACGGCACGTGCACGCCGACGGCTGGGTGGACCGGGCGCGGCTGGACATCTTCGCCGGCGACCCGGACGCCGACCCGGATCTGGCCACGGCCTACCGACGGCTGCACCAGGCGGTCGACACCCGCCGGGCCCGCCACGACGAGCGGTTCGCCGAGCTGCTGGGCCAGGTCACGGCCGACGACGCCGAGCCGGGGCAGCTGCTGCGGGTCGAGGACCTGCTCGATCGGGTGGTGCAGCCCATTGTCGACCGGGGCCGGCGGGTGCTGCTGCTGGTGCTCGACGGGATGGGCATGGCCGCCGCGACCGAACTGGCCGAGTCCGTCGTCGGATCCTGGCCGTGGCTGGAGATGGCCCCGAAAGATGCCGGTCGCGTCGGGGTGCTGGCCGCGTTGCCGACCGTCACCGAGGTGAGCCGCTGCAGCCTGCTGTCCGGCCGGATCGCGGTCGGGTCCCGCGCCGAGGAGCAGAAGGCGCTCCAGCAGCGCTACCCGGACGGCATGCTGCTGCACAAGGAGCACCTGCGCTCCGGCGCGGGCGAGGCGCTCGACAACGAGGTCCGCGCCCCCCTCGACAACCCGGACGTCCCGGTGGTGGCCGCCGTCATCAACACCATCGACGACGCGCTGGACCGCAGTGACCCCGGCACCGCGGTCTGGACCATAGAGACCGTGCGGGGGATCGGCCAGCTGCTCGCCCGTGCCCAGGACCGGGTAGTGGTGGTGACCTCCGACCACGGCCACGTGGTCGACCGGGGCTCGGACGCGGTCGTGCTTCCCAGCACCTCCAACGAGAACCGGTGGCGCCCCGCTGACCCGCCGCCGGCCGACGGTGAGGTCGTCGTGGCCGGCAGCCGGGTGGCGTTGGGCGGCGGCGAGGTCGTGCTGCCGTGGCGGGAGGAGGTGCGGTACGGGCCGCGCAAGGCCGGCTACCACGGCGGCGCGTCGCCCGCCGAGGCGGTGATCCCGCTGCTGGTGTTCAGCGCCGGCGACGAGCAGGCGTTGCCCGGCTGGGGTGGTGCACCGGTAGCCCGCCCCGCCTGGTGGAGTGAGCCACTGGCCGACACACCACCGGAGCCGGTCAGGGCGCCGGCGGCCACCAGACCGTCGGGGCGGCGACGGCGGCCGGAGCCGGCGCAGGAAACGGCCCTGTTCGAGGATGTGTGGCTGGCGCCGTCCGGCACCGCGGCCGCGGCGCGGCCGTCGCTGGTGGAGGCGCTGCTGGACAGCGAGGTGTACGCGCAGCGACGCGACGCGCGGGCCACGCTGGACGATGAGCGGGTGGCGGCGATGCTCGAGGTGCTGGTGGCCGGTGGCGGCCGCGCCACTATGGACACGCTGGCCGCCGGTGCCGGCGTGCCGCAGCACCGCATGAACACTGTGGTCACCGCGTTGCGCAAGCTGCTGAACGTGGAAGGCTTCGCGGTGCTGGACATCGACGATGACGGCCGCACCGTCAAGCTCAACGAGCCGCTGCTGCGCGAACAGTTCGGGCTGGGGGGCGCGTGACCGCGGACGTCTCGGCCCGGCGCCGGCGCGACATCATCGACGCGTTGCGCCGCGGCGCGGTGCCCGACAACGGACTCGACGTGCTCGCCGTCGGGCTGGACCGCTTCACCGCCGCCGTCGACGACGACCTCGACCGGGTCGCCGGTGGCGGCAGCGTGTTCAAAGCCGTACGCGGCGAGTACGGCACCGGCAAGACGTTCTTCGCCAGATGGCTGGCGGAACGCGCCAAGCGCCGCGGGTTCGCCGCCGCCGAGGTGCAGATCTCCGAGACGGAGACGCCGCTGCACCGCATGGAGACCGTATACCGGCGCCTGGTCGAGCGGCTGTGCACCGAACAGTTCCTGCCCAGCGCGCTGCGGCCAGTGCTCGACGGGTGGATCTTCGCGCTGGAGGAGGACGTGCTCGCCGCCGGCGACGTGAGCGAGGACGACGCCGACGGTCTCGACCGGGCCGTCGGGGAGCTGATGGAGCGGCGGCTCGGCGCCATCTCCCGGGCCACCCCCGGCTTCGCCGCCGCGCTGCGCGGCTACCGCTCGGCGCTCGCCGGCGGGGACGTCGCCACCGCCGAGGGGCTCGCCGCCTGGCTGGGCGGCCAGCCGCACGTCGCCGCTGCCGTACGCCGCTACGCCGGCGTCAAGGGCGACCTGGACCACTTCGGCGCCCTCAGCTTTCTGCAGGGCATGCTCACGGTGCTGCGCGACAGCGGCCACAGCGGCCTGCTGGTAGTGCTGGACGAGGTGGAGACGCTGCAGCGGGTGCGGTCCGACGCTCGGGACAAGGCGCTGAACGCGCTTCGCCAGCTGGTCGACGAGGTCCACTCCGGCCGCTTCTCCGGGCTGATGGTGGTCATCACCGGCACCCCGGCGTTCTTCGACGGGCCGCAGGGGGTGCAGCGCCTGGCGCCGCTGGCGCAGCGGCTGGCCACCACCTTCGACGACGATCCGCGGTGGGACAACCCGCGCGCGGTGCAGATCCGGCTGCCCGGCTTCACGCTGCCGGCGCTGGTCGAGCTGGGTGCCAAAGTGCGCGACCTGTACGGGCCGACGGTCGCCGATCGGGTCGACGAGGCGTACCTGGGCGAGCTGGCGGGCGCCGTTGCCGGCCGCCTCGGCGGGAAGGTCGGCGTGGCACCGCGCATCTACCTGAAGAAGCTCGTGGCCGAGGTGCTCGACCGGGTGGACCAGTTCCACGACTGGGACCCGCGCCAGCACTATGCGCTGACGGTGCGGGCGGATGAGTTGACCGAGGTGGAGCGCAACGCCGCGTCCGCCGACGACATCGTGCTCGACCCGTGACCGACCTGCATCCGGTGGTGCAGCACCACCTCGTCAACAGTCTCGGCTGGCGTGACCTGCGGCCGCTGCAGCGCGAGGCGGTCGCGCCGCTGCTGACCGGCGAGGATGCGCTGCTGCTGGCGCCCACCGCCGGCGGCAAGACCGAAGCGGCGATGCTGCCGCTGCTGTCGGCGATGGCGCAGCAGCAGTGGTCGGGCACCTCGGTGCTGTACCTGTGCCCGCTGAAAGCCTTGATCAACAACCTGCTGCCCCGGCTGGAGCAGTACACGGGCTGGCTGGGCCGGACTGTGGCGCTGTGGCACGGTGACGTCACCGCCAGCCGCCGGCGGGCCATCCTGCGGCAGCGGCCGGACATACTGCTGACCACGCCGGAGTCGCTGGAGTCGATGCTGGTCAGCGCCAACGTCGACCATCGGGCGTTGTTCGAGGGGTTGCGGGCGGTCGTGGTCGACGAGGTCCACGCCTTCGCCGGCGACGACCGGGGCTGGCACCTGCTGGCGGTGCTGGAGCGGCTGACCCACCTGGTGGGGCGGCCGCTGCAGCGGGTCGGGCTGTCAGCGACCATCGGCAACCCGTCCGACCTGCTCACCTGGCTGCAGGGCGCACGTGCGGGTGAACGGCCAGCGCGGGTGGTGGCGCCGGAGCTGCCAGCGGCCAGTGCCGGTGGGCCTCCGCCCGGCGACGTCGAGCTGGACCATGTGGGGTCGCTGGACAACGCCGCCAAGGTCGTCGCGTCGCTGCACGCCGGCGAGAAACGGCTGGTGTTCTGCGAGTCCCGCCGCATCGTCGAAGAGCTGGGGCAGCTGCTGCGGGCCCACGGGGTGACGACGTTCCTGTCACACGCGTCGCTGTCCACCGATGAACGCCGTCGCGCGGAGCAGGCGTTCGCGGAGGCGCGGGACTGCGTCATCGTGTCCACCAGCACCCTGGAGCTCGGCATCGACGTGGGTGACCTCGACCGGGTCATCCAGATCGACGCGCCGTCGACAGTTGCCTCGTTTCTGCAGCGGCTGGGACGCACCGGTCGCCGGCCGGGAGCCAGCCGCAACTGCCTGTTCCTCGCGCGCGACGACCGGGCGCTGCTGCAGTCCGCGGCGTTGCTCCAGCTGTGGGGGCGTGGCTGGGTGGAGCCGGTCGTCCCGCCACCCGAGCCGCGGCACATCGTGGCGCAGCAGATCCTCGCGCTGTGCCTGCAGGAGCACCGCGTCGGCGACCGGGTCTGGCGGCAGTGGTGGAACGGCCTGGCCCCGTTCGGCGAGGCCGCGGACGTCATCCTGCGGCATTTGACCGAGAACAAGTACCTCGACCACGACGACGGGATGCTGTTCATCGGGCCGGCAGCCGAGCTCAGGTTCGGCCGGCGCCACTTCATGGACATGACAGCGGTCTTCACCGGAGCACCGGAGTTCACTGTGCTGGTCGGGCGCGAAGAGGTGGGCCGGGTCGATCCGAGCGTGCTCACCGAGGACACGCCCGGGGACCGGCTGCTGCTGCTCGCCGGCCGCAGCTGGCGGGTGACCCACGTGGACTGGAAGCGTCGGCGCTGCTACGTCGAGGCGGCCGAAGGCGGCGGGCGCGCCCGGTGGGTGAACCGTGGCCTGGCCGGCCTGGGCTTCGCGCTCACCCGGGCCATGCGGGACGTGCTGCTCGGCGACGACCCACCGGTGCGGCTCACCGGCCGGGCCGTCGACGGCCTGGCGACGCTGCGCGAGCAGCGGATCGGCCAGGTGCATCCCGGCGGCACCGTCATCACGCGGGAGCCCGACGGTGACGTGCGCTGGTGGACCTGGGCCGGCTTCCGCGCCAACGCCACCCTCGCGGCGACGGTGAGCGAGATCGTGGACCCGGTGCAGCGCCACGACGACCTGTCGCTGCGGCTACGGCCGGACCTGACGCCGGCGGCGTGGCGCGACGCCATCGGCGATGCCCGCGACCGGCCGTGCCTGCCGGAGGTCGACGAGAAGGCGCTGGTCGGCCTCAAGTTCAGCGACGCGCTGCCGCAGCGACTCGCACTCGCGACGCTCGCCGCGCGGCTGGCCGACCTGGACGCGGCGGCCGCGGTGCTCGAGGAGACCACTCGCTTCGTCACCACCTGACCGGTACGCTCACGGCGCCGTCGAGTCAGCAAGCCTGGCCACGCCCGGCCGCGCGTCGAGGTCGCCGCCGGCCAGAGTGGTCAGCCGCCGGTCACCCCGTCGGCGCGAAGGACATCGCGCGGGCACACGGCAGCGAGTGGGCAAAGTGCGCAGTCGGGTGTGCCGGCACCGCACCACTGCCGTCCGATCAGCCAGGCCGGATAGTCGAGCTCGCCGGGACGCTCCGGGTGCAGCCGGCGCGCCACCTCGACCATGTGGTCCAAGTCATCATCGTCCGCCAGCCCGGTGCGCAGGAACACGCGCCGCACGTGCACGTCGTACGCGATGTCGCTGCCGGTCAGTTCCCGCACCGGCACCCCGAGATCGCGCGCGAGGATCTCCACCGCCATCGCCGACTTCTTCTGGCCGATCCCGCGGAAGCTGCGCAGCCGCGCGGCCAGGTCGGCGGCCCGCGGGTTGTCCGACCAGATCGCGCCGGCCTCGCCGCCGTACCCGGAAACCACCCGCTGCGCCGCTTCGACCAGCCAGCGCGGCATCTCCTCGACGAAGCGGTGCAGCGTCGGCCGCCGCGCCACCGCGGCCCGCACCGCGTCCAGCTCGCCGGCCATGCGTGGCGGGTCGAGGTGGCCCAGCCGCAGCCGCAACTCGTACGGGGCGCGCCAGGCCCGCTCGGCCGGGATGCCCTGGTCGAAGATGACGCCCAGCAGGAACGCGTACGGGTTGTCGAGGATGAGCCGGTTCGCCTCCGGGTGTGGGGTGAGCTCCGGCTCGCGGCCCACCCGCTGCTGGTCCCACTCGCGCCCGTACCGCAGCAGCGCCGCCACCACCGCCTGCTGGTCACCGCGGCGCTGGGCCGGCACGCGCGGTGGTGGTGGTACGGCCGCGGGCGGTGGCCCGGTCGCGGCCGGTGTGTCCGGCGGGGTGTTGGTGCGCACCGCCATGCGGGCCAGGGCGAACGTCGCCCAGGAGACGAAGTCGTCCTCGCGCAGCAGTGCGGCGATTGCCGTACGGGTGTAGGGGCCGGTCACCTCGTCGGAGAAGTCGACCAGCGGGAACCCCTCGTACACCTCCGGTACCGGCTCGCCGGGGCGGAGCATGCGCCCGTCGGCGTCCTTGAGCAGCCCGGCCAACGCCCGCGACCGCGGGTAGTCGTCGGTCCCGACCGCCTCGGCCAGCGGCTGGGATCCGGCGAACACGACGATCCGGCGACGCGGCCGGCCGTACGCCTCGCGGTCGCAGACCGCCACCCGCAGCTGGTGCGACCGGCCGGCGACGGCGAGGGTGATGTCGGTGGACGACTCGAACGTCTCGGTGCTGTCCGGCCAGCGGTAGGTGAACCCGGGGGAGTGGTGCGGACCGTCGATGATTGTCACATTGGACAGCCAGCTGTCCTCCTGCGCGCATCCGGGTCCTGAGCCGTACCACGCGAGCTGCTCACCCCGGCGTAGGCCGCTGACCGGGTGCACCGCGTGGGCGCCGGCGGCCCGCAGCAGGGGGAGAAGCGGTGCGGCGTACGCCTGGCCGGCGTGGATCTCGATGTGGCGCTGGCGGAGATCGCCCTCGAGTTGCCGCAGCTTCGCCACCACCCACTGCCCCCAGGCGCGCCGGTAGTCCTCCGGCTGCTCGG
>SLSW01000232.1 GCA_007130245.1 Micromonosporaceae bacterium | reverse complement strand
GCCGATGCCGATGCCGATGCCGATGCCGAGGTCGACGCTACCGCGGGCGCTGCCGCGGACGCGGACACCGACCCTGCCGGCGCATCGGGCCGCCGGTGAGCGGGCCGGAGCCGGGCGGCCGGGGCGACCCCGCCACCCTGGAGCTGACCGCCACCGTGATCGTGGGCGCGCCGGTAGCGACCGTCTTCGAGGCCCTGACGCGATGGGAACGGCAGGGCGACTGGATCCCGTTCACTACCGTCACGGTGGTTGACGGCGACGGCGGCGAGGGCAGCTGGATCGAGGCGGTCACCAGCGTGGGCCCGGCGTCGCTGCGCGACCGGATGCGGGTGACCCGGCTGGACCCGCCGTACGAGATCCAGGTGATGCACGAGGGGCGGGTGCTGCGTGGCCCGGGAGTGCTGCGCTGTACGCCGCTGGAGCGCGACCGCACCCAGGTGGTGTGGCACGAGTGGTTCCTGCTGCCCGGCGGTCCGCTGGGGCGGTTGAGTGCGCCGTTGCTGTGGCCGGGGTCCAAGGCCGGGCTGACGCAGGCGCTGAAGCGGTTCGCCAGGCTGGTGGAGGGCGGTCGGTTGCCGTGAGCGAGCTGGTGGTGGGCCCGGACGGCTGCGCCCGCTGCCCGTGGGGCGCCGGATCCGAGGACTACCGCGCCTACCACGACTTCGAGTGGGGCAAGCGGGTCCGTGGCGATGACGCGCTGTTCGAACGGCTGACGCTGGAGGCGTTCCAGTCCGGGCTGTCGTGGCTGACGATCCTGCGCAAGCGCCCCCTGTTCCGGGCTGCCTTCGGCGGCTTCCGCCTCGATCGGGTCGCCGAGTACGGCCAGGCGGACGTGGCCCGGCTGCTGTCCGACGCCGGTATCGTGCGCAACCGCGCCAAGATCGAGGCGGCGATCGCCAACGCCCGCGCGGCGCTGGCGTTGCCCGAGGGCCTGTCGGCGCTGCTGTGGTCGTACGCCCCGGCGCCGCGCCCGCGTCCGTTGAGCCTCGCTGACGTGCCGGCGGCCACGCCGGAGTCGACCGCGATGGCCGCCGACCTCAAGCGGCGGGGCTTCCGGTTCGTCGGGCCCACCACCGCGTACGCGTTGATGCAGGCGGTCGGCATGGTCGACGACCACCTCGCCGGCTGCCACGTGCCCGCCGGCGGCGAACTGCACGGCGAATCGCTCGGCGACGGGCTGAACCTGGTCGGCTACGACCCCGGCTGGCCGGGCCGGTTCGCGCGCTACCGGGATGCGCTGGCCGCCGCGCTGGGGCCGGCGGCGCTGCGCATCGACCACATCGGCTCCACTGCGGTGCCCGGGCTGGCGGCCAAGAACGTCATCGATGTCCAGGTGGTGGTGGCCAACGACGCCGACATCCCCTGCTACCGCCCGGCGGTGGAGTCGACCGGGCTGTTGTTGCGCTACCGCGAGCCCGGTTGGTCCATGTTCCGCCCGGTGCTGCCGCCGCGCACCCACCACGTGCATGTCACCAGCGCCGGCTCCGCACGCGAGCGGGTCCAGCTGCTGTTCGTCGACTACCTGCGGGCACACGATGCGCGCCGGGACGCGTACGCCGCGCTCAAAGCCGACCTTGCGGAGCGCTACCGCGACGACCGGTTGGGCTACACCGCGGCCAAGACCGAGTTCGTCACCGAGACGCTGGTGCTGGCTGAACGGTGGGCGACCGCCACCGGGTGGCGGGTCCCGGACGTGATGAGATAGTCGCGTGGTGCGGCGACAGCAGACCTGGCTGGTGAGCGTGGACCTGCCCATCGAGGCGGACTCGCCGGCCGAGGCGGTGCAGCGGTTCTGGTCCTACGTGCGTGAGCTCGGCCCGGACGAGCTGCCGGCGTTCGTGTGGCCGACCGGGGACGAGCTGGCGATGCAGGCATACGTGGCCGGTGAGCCGCACGACCTCGACCCCGAGGACTGATCCCCTCTTCGCGTTGATCATGGAGTTTTGTCGGCGTGTCGCACGGCACGTCGTGCAAGTACTCCATGATCAACGCGAAGAGGGGTGGGGCGGGTCAGCGGCCGGTGAAGACGGGCGTTTCCTTGTTGACGAACGCGAACGTGGCGTTGCGGTGGTCGGCGGTGGCGCCGCAGGCGGCCTGGGCCGCCGCCTCCACCTCCAGCGCGCGCGCCAGCTCGCCCTCGGCGGCCAGCTCCCGCTTGATCTGCGCGTAGGCCACGGTCGGCCCCGCGGCCAGCCGGGCGGCCAGTTGCGCAGCCGCCGGCAGCACCTCCTCGTCCGAGTCGACCAGGTCGGTCAGCAGGCCCAACTGGTGCGCCTGCCCCGCGCGCACGGTGCCGCCGAGCATCAGCAGCTCGGTGGCCTTGGCGTGGCCGACCAGTCGGGGCAGCGACCAGGACATGCCGCTGTCGGCCGCCAGCCCGACGCCGGCGAAGGCGGTGGTGAACGCGGTCGACGGCCCGCCGATCCGGAAGTCGGCCAGGAACGCCAGGCCCGCGCCGGCACCGGCGGCCGCGCCGCGCACCGCCGCCACCACCGGCTTGGGCATCCCTGCCAGTGCCTTCGCGATCGGGTTGTAGTGCACCGCCACCGTGTCCAGCGGTGGCCCCTCACCGGACTCCAGCGTCGCCACGTGCTCGCGCAGGTCCTGCCCGACACAGAAGGCGCGACCGGCGCCGGTGAGCACCACCGCCCGTACCGTGTCGTCGCCGGCGAGCGAGGTCAGCGCGGCGGCCAGCGCCTCCTTGAGCGCCACGTCCAGTGAGTTCAGCGAGTCGGGCCGGTCAAGGGTGAGGGTGGCCACGGCGTCGTCGCGGGTCACCAGCAGAGGGTCGGACACGGGAACTCCTTCAGATCTCCAGACAGAGGTTGACGAACCGGTCGGCGGCCGGGCGCAACCGGGCCGCGTGCTGGTCGAAGAACTCGGCCGCGGCGGCGCCGGGCCACGGCTGTGGCAGCAGCGTGGCGGGCAGCTGCGGGTCCCGGAACAGGAACGTCCGCCACGCGTGCACCAGTTCGAAGCGGGCACTGTACGCGGCCTCGTCGTCACCACTGGCCGGCGCGGACGCGACCACCGGACGCAACCGCTGGACGAACTGCTCGTACGCGGCGGCCAGCGCGACCAGGTCCCACGCCCGCTCCACCAGCATGGCCGCGCCGTCGGTGCCGGCGGCGTGCGCGGCGGTGAAGCGGTCGTAGCGCACCTTGGCCTCGCTCAGCAGCGCGTCCACCTCGGCACTGGCCCGCGGCGCGAGCCAGGTGCGCTCGCCGATGCTGCCGTAGCCGAGGAACGCGAGGTTGGCGCTCACCCGTGCCCGTGCCGTGCGCGACGGCAGCGGATCCAGAATGATCAGGTCGAACTGGCCGTCCCAGTCGGTCCGCCCGGTGCGGTAGATGCGCGTGGCCGCTTCGTCCAGCCGCCGGACCCCCTTGTGGGTCAGCGCGTACCCGGCACCGGACTCCAGCCGCACCGGCTCCAACCAGCCCTGCCGCACCATCCGGGAGACCGCGGTGCGCACCGCCGGGGCGGTGATGCCCAGTGGCGCCAGTAACCGCACCAGGGCGGCGACCGGCGCCCGACCGCCACGGGACCGTAGGTGGTCACCGTAGAGGTCGAAGAGGGCCGAGCGGGCCTGCATAGCAGGTCATTGTGACATGATCTTCGCGCCGGAACCAGGGCGTTGTCATACCGTGACCGGGCCGGTTTGAGGTCGCTGGTGCGCATCAGGGAAAATCAACTGTCTGCGCTGCGCATAGTGCGGCCGGAGCCATGCAGGAGCGTGGGGCATCCGATGCTCCGTTGACATACCCCGAGGGGAGAAGAGATGGCGGCGATGAAGCCGCGGACGGGTGACGGTCCGCTCGAGGTCACCAAAGAGGGCCGAGGCATCGTCATGCGCGTGCCGTTGGAAGGTGGTGGCCGACTGGTGGTGGAGATGACCCCGGACGAAGCGACCGCCCTCGGCGAGGCGCTCAGGACCGCTGTAGGTTGACGAGTGCTGACGGTACGACTCGCGGCCGGCGCATCGCCGGCCGCTACGCTCGCGCTCCCGGTCACCCCGGAGGCGGTGGCGACCACGGTCGTCAGCCTCCCGGACACGCTGACCGCGGAGTGCGCGGCACTGCGCGCGCAGGTGACCGATCCCGGGCGCGCCGGCCTGGTGCACACACTGCCGCGGCCGCTGGGGCGACCGCGGACGGTGCTGCTGGCCGGCATCGGAGACGGTAGCGAGGCGGACTGGCGGGCGGCGGGCGCGGCGATCGTCCGTGCCGCCGCCCGCGAGACGTCGGTGACGGTCGGGCTACCACCCCAGGTGGCCCCCGACGCCGTCCGCGGCCTGGCGACCGGGCTGCTGCTCGGCGCGTACCGGTACCGTCTGGGTAGCGACGACCCGGACACGGCCCCGCGGCTGCGCCGGGTCACCCTGGCGGTGGACGACCCCGCGGCCTATGAGGATGAGATCGCCGGTGCCGAGGCGGTCGCCGGGGCCACTTGCCTGGCGCGGGACCTGACCAACACCCCCTCCATGCGTAAGAACCCGGCATGGTTCGCCCGCCAGGTGGAGAAGGAGGCAGCTCGCCACACCGGGCTGCAGGTACGGGTGCTGGGCGTCGACGAGCTGCGCCAGGGCGGTTTCGGCGGGATCCTGGCCGTCGGTGGTGGGTCGGCCAGCCCGCCGCGGCTGGTGGAACTGTCGTGGCGGCCACGCGGCGCCACCCGGCACGTGGTGCTGGTCGGCAAGGGCATCACCTTCGACACCGGCGGCGTGTCGATCAAGCCGTCGGACGCGATGACCCTGATGCGCAAGGACATGGGTGGCGCCGCCGCCGTGGTGGCCGCGACGCTGGCCGCGGCCCGGCTGGGCCTGCCGGTGCGGATCACGACGCTGGCCCCGCTGGCGGAGAACATGGTCAGCGGGTCGGCGATGCGCCCGGGGGACGTGGTGCGGCACTATGGCGGCCGGACCAGCGAGATCCGCAACACCGATGCCGAGGGCCGGTTGGTGCTCGCCGACGCCCTGGCCTACGCCACCGAGCGGTTGCGCCCGGACGTGCTGGTGGACCTGGCCACGTTGACCGGCGCCAACGCGGTGGCGCTGGGCCGGCGCACCGGCGCGCTCTACAGCGACGACGACGAGCTGGCGCAGGGGCTGTCGCGCGCCGCCGCCGAGGCTGGCGAGCAGGTGTGGCGGATGCCGCTGCCGGAGGACTACGTCGAGTCGGTGCGCAGCAGTGACCTGGCGGATGTGAACAACGCGCCGAACGGGTCCGCTGGGTCGGTGCTGGCGGCGCTCTATCTGCGTGAGTTTGTCGGTGAGGCGCGGGACCGGTGGGCACACATCGACATGTCCGCACCGTCCTGGATCGACCGCGACGACGGTGAGCTGAGCCGCGGCGCCACCGGCTGGGGTGTGCGTACGCTGGTGCGGTGGCTGTCGAGCCAGGCCTGACCGGAACGCGCCGAATCTGAGTATTGCTCGCGGTTTGCGTGCCATCCTGAACGGGTGACGCGCGACGGGAGCGGTGCGCCCCGACCGGAACCGGTGCTGCCGGAGCGGGGACAGTCGCCGCCATGGTGGTCCGACGGGGCCACCGATCCGTGGCGGAACCCCGACACGCCCACGCAGATCCGGCTGCCCGGCGAGGCACCGCCGCACGCGCCGCCCACAGAGCCGGTGACCGCGGCAGAAGTCGCCACCGGGGCGCGCCGTGGCGCGGCCCTCCTGCTCAGCCTGGTGGTGGCGCTGGCGCTCGGCGGAGTGCTCGGCGGCGCCCTGGGCTACCGGGCCGCCGACCGGGGCCCGGACGCGGTGCTCGGTGCCGACCGGCCCGAGCGTTCCCCGACGGTGGCGCAGGAGCCGCCGCAGAGCATGGCGGCGGTGGCCGAACAGGTGCTGCCCAGTGTGGTGACGATCCGGTCCGAACAGCGCGGTGAGCGCAGTCTCGGCTCCGGGTTCGTGGTCTCCGATGACGGTTATGTCATCACCAACGACCATGTGGTCAGCCGGGCCGACGGGCTGATCACAGTGACGTTCCACGATGGAACCGACAGCACCGCGACCCTGGTGGGTCGGGACCCGGAATCCGACATCGCGGTGCTGAAGGTGGACCGTGACGGCCTGGCACCGGTGCGCCTCGGCGACTCGGACGCAGTGTCGGTGGGCGATCCGGTGCTCGCCTTCGGTTCCCCGTTGGCGCTGGCGAACACCGTCACCTCCGGCATCGTCAGCGCCGTCGACCGGACCATCGAGGCGGGCGAGCCGGGCGGACCGACCCGTTACTATGCGGCGATCCAGACCGACGCGGCGGTGAACCAGGGCAACTCCGGCGGTCCGCTGGTCGACGCCTCCGGGCAGGTGGTCGGAGTCAACTCCGTGATCAAATCGGTGCCGGCGAGCGGAAGCGGCGCCGGCAGCATCGGTCTGGCATTCGCGATCCCGATCGCTCAGGCCGAGCGGGTGGCCATCGAGATCATCGACAACGGCCGGGCCAGCCGTACGGTGATCGGCGCAGAGCTGGACCGGGACCGGGAACCGCCCGGCGGCGGGGTGCGGTTGCTCGATGTCGTGCCGGACGGGCCGGCCGACGAGGCCGGCCTGCGCGTCGACGACGTGGTGGTGCGCTTCGACGGGCGGCCGCTGGACGTCCCCGGCGACCTGGTGGCGCTGGTGCGCAAGCAGCCACCTGGATCGGAGGTCACCGTGGACTACCGGCGGGCAGGCGCCGAGGCTACCGCCACCGTCACGCTGGTGGCCGACCGCGGCTGACCGTCGGCCCGTCTGCCCGTACCCTGGGGTCAGGCAGTTGGGAGGCCACATGTTCTCGAATCTGAACTGGTGGAACATCGCCGTCCTGTTGCTGCTTGCCTTGTTCATCTTCGGGGACAAGCTGCCGCAGATGGTCTCGGACGGGCTGCGGATGCTGCGTAACCTGCGGCGGATGGCCCAGAACGCCACCACCGACCTGGGCCGTGAGCTCGGCACCGACCTCCGGCTCGAGGACATGCATCCCAAGGCGTTCGTGCGTAAGCACCTGCTCAGCGAGGCCGACCAGGAGGAGTTGACCCGGCCGATCAAGGAGGTCTCCGACGACCTGGCCCGTCACACCCGCGGCGTGGGCGACGAGATCAGGAACGCCACCGGCGAGGAGGCCGGGGGAGGGTCCGAGCCCGGAGTCCGGTCGGCGCCGCCGTCGCCGCCCGCATCGCCAGCGCCGCGGCCCTCCTACGACGACATCACCTGAGGCACCGCTCGCCCCTCCCACCCCCGTTGATCTAGGGATTATTCACGTGATTTGATCTTCAATCACGTGAATAATCCCTAGATCAACGAGAGAATGTCGGCCGGTTCAGGATCCGGCGGGGCGCAGCCCCAGCGGCTTGCCGGCCAGGGACTCCCGGCGCACCGCGAGCTGGTCGGCCACCGAGATGAGCGCCTTGGACGCGGGGTTGTCCGGCGACGACAGCACCACCGGGGTTCCGTCGTCTCCGGTCTCGCGCACCGCGGTGTCGAGCGGGATCTGACCGAGCAGCGGCACCGGCCCGCCGACGAGAGTGCTCAGCGACTCGGCCACCGCCGCCCCGCCACCGGAGCCGAAGACCTCCATCCGCTGCCCGTCGGGAAGTTCCAGCCAGGACATGTTCTCCACCACGCCGACCAGACGCTGGTGGGTCTGCATCACGATCCCGCCGGCACGCTCGGCCACCTCCGAGGCCGCCTGCTGCGGGGTGGTCACCACCAGGATCTCCGCGTTGGGCAGCAGCTGCGCCACCGAGATCGCGACATCGCCGGTGCCCGGAGGCAGGTCCAGCAGCAACACGTCCAGCTCGCCCCACCAGACGTCGGCGAGAAACTGCTGCAGCGCGCGGTGCAGCATCGGGCCGCGCCACACCACCGCGGCGTTCCCGGCGGTGAACATGCCGATCGAGATCACCTTGATCCCGTGCGACTGCACCGGCATGATCATGTCCTCGACCTGTGTGGGCCGCCCCTCGGCCCCGAGCATCCGCGGCACGCTGTGGCCGTAGATGTCGGCATCGACCACGCCGACGTCCAGTCCACGGGCGGCCATGGCGGCGGCGAGGTTCACGGTGACGCTGGACTTGCCCACGCCGCCCTTGCCGGAGGCCACGGCGTAGATGCGGGTACGCGAGCCCGGCTGGGCGAACGGGATCACCGGCTCGGCACCGGCGCCGGCGCCTCCGCGCAGCCGCTGTTGCAGCTCCTTTCGCTGCTCCGGGCTCATCACGCCGAACTCCACCGTGACGCCGCTCACCCCCTCGACCGCGCCGACCGCGGCGGTGATGTCGGAGTGCAGCTTGTCCTTGAGCGGACATCCGGCCACGGTCAGCAGCAGCTCGACCCGGACCGAACCGTCGCCGGCCACCTCGGCGGCACGGACCATGCCCAGGTCGGTGATCGGCCGGTGGATCTCCGGATCGTCGACGGTAGCGAGCGCGGCCATGACCGCGTCATGGATTGTCGTGGACTCAGTGGCCATGCGCCCATGCTACGTGCCACGTACGCAGTGCCCACTCCGCCGCCACCCCGCACCCCCTCGCGCCGATCTTGCACTTCTGCACCGGACAAAAGCGACGAAACAGGACGAAACAATGTGCGCGAGTGCAAGATCGACGGGAGAGAGGGGGCGGGTCAGCGGGGCCGGCGGACGCGGTGCAGCCGGAACGGGCGCCGAGGTGGTCGCCGCGCAGGAGTCTCCCGGACCGGCTCGACCAGCGACTCGTCCGGCAGGGTGTCACCGGCCTCGACCGGTCCACCGGCCGGGGTCAGGCGGCTGACCGTGCACTCGGCGGCCCAGCGCGCGGCCACCTCGTCAGCCGTGCCCGGAGCGTTCAGGCGCTTGCCGACCAACTGCGGCACCACCTGCTCCCACTGCTCACTGCCGGGTTCGATCGCGGCCACCACCGCCGGCCAGGTCACCACCCTGCCGCCGTGGTCGCCCCGCATCGTCACCTGCGCCCGCGTCGCCCCGGCCAGCCCCGGCACGTCCTGCTCACCCGGCCCGCTGACCACCCACAGGGCTCCGTCCGCGGCCAGGCACCACACCGCCAGGGCGGGTGCGTCACCGACGGTGACCCACGCGATCGCCGCCTTCTTCATCGCCTCGTCGATCAGCGGGTGCGTCATAGCCGCCATCCTGCCACCTTCCGCCGGTCGGGTGGCGTCCGCGGCGGCGACGTTCCGGTAGCGTGCGCTCGACGACCGGCGGCGAGAGGAGCGGCCAGTGGCGAGCAGCGGACGGTCGGCGCGGGCGAGTATCCGGCGGCGTGCGCGACGGTCGTGCCTGGCGGTGCCCGGCTCCAACACCAGGATGCTCGACAAGGCGCAGGGCCTGCCCGCCGACCAGGCGTTCTGCGACCTGGAGGACGCGGTGGCCCCGTTGGCCAAGGAGCAGGCGCGCCGCAACATCGTGGCCGCGCTCACCGCCGGCGGCTGGGGCGGGAAGATCCGGGCGGTACGGATCAACGACGTGACGACACCGTGGGCGTACCGCGACGTGATCGAGGTGGTCGAGGGGGCCGGGGCGGCGGTGGACTGCCTGGTGCTGCCCAAGGTTGACGACGCCTCCCACGTGCGCTGGCTGGACCTGACCCTCACGCAGGTGGAGAAGGCGCTGGGGTTACCGGTCGGCCGTATCGGCATCGAGGCGCAGATCGAGAGCGCCGCCGGACTGGTCAACGTGGACGAGATCGCGGACGCGTCGCCGCGACTGGAGACGATCATCTTCGGCCCGGCCGACTTCATGGCGTCGCTGGCGATGCCGTCGTTGGCCGTGGGCAGCCTGCACGGCGACTACCCGGGCGACCAGTTCCACTATGTGCTGATGCGCCTGCTGACCGCCGCCCGCGCCCACGATCTGCAGGCCATCGACGGCCCGTACCTGCAGATCCGCGACCTGGACGGGTTCCGGACCGGGGCGCGGCGCTCGGCCGCGCTCGGCTACGACGG
>SLSW01000071.1 GCA_007130245.1 Micromonosporaceae bacterium | reverse complement strand
GCTGACCGGACTCGAGCAGCTTCAACAGCGTCGGGGTCGAGTGGGTGTCGACCAGCCCGGTGGTGATGGTGATGTTGCGGTTCCACTGCTCCTCCAGGTGCAGCGTCGCCGGCTTGCCGTGCACCCCGATGTTGGCCACGTGGCCACCGGGGCGTACCAGCTGCACGCACAGCTCGAACGTCTCCGGGATGCCCACCGCCTCCATCACCGTGTCCGCGCCGAGCCCGTCGGTGACCGCCCGCACCAGCTCCTGCGGGTCGCCGTCGGGTGTGACCGTGTAGTCGGCGCCGACGTGCTTGGCGGCCTGCAGGCGACTCTCGGCCTTGTCGACGGCGATGATGTGCGACGGCGAGTAGAGCCGGGCGGTCATGATGGCCGCCAGCCCGATCGGGCCGGCACCGATCACCACCACCGTGTCGCCGGGTCGCACCTGGCCGTACCGGACCCCGATCTCGTACCCCGTCGGCAGGATGTCGGCGAGCATCACCGCGGCTTCGTCGGAGACGTTGGAGGGCAGGTGGTGGGTGGACAGGTCGGCGAACGGGATCCGGGCGTACTCGGCCTGCACTCCGTCGATGCGGTGGCCGAGCACCCAGCCACCGCCGCCCAGGCACTGCCCGTACCGTCCCTCGCGGCAGTAGCGGCACACGCCGCAGGCCGAGATGCAGGAGACCAGCACCCGTTCGTCGCGCGAGATTCGGGTGACGGCCTCGCCGACGTCGACCACGGTGCCCACGGCCTCGTGGCCGAGCACCGTGCCCGGCTCGGCACTGGGGACGTCACCTCCCAGGATGTGCAGGTCGGTGCCGCAGATGGTGGTGGTGTCGATCCGGACGATCGCGTCCCGTGGGTCTTGGATCGTCGGATCCGGTCGGTCGGTCCAGGTCTTCTCGCCGGGTCCCTCGTACACCAGGGCTTTCATTACGTACCTCCTGCCGGACCGGTCAGTTACGGGCTGACGGGGACGGACCGGACATCATCAGCCTCTCGCGCTTTCCTATACCCGGTGTAGGGCCGGAACGCACATACTGCCGGGGATAAACGTCCCGCCGGCCCGTGATCCCCTCGCACCGGACATATCGTGGAATGATGGGCGACGGCGAGGTGACGCTGTTCCTGTGCGGCGACGTCATGACGGGCCGGGGCGTGGACCAGATCCTGCGGCACCCGGTGGACCCCCGCCTGTGGGAAGGTTACGTGCGCGATGCCCGCACCTATGTCGCGCTCGCCGAGGCGATCAACGGCCCGGTCCCGGCGCCGGTCAGGTACGAGTGGCCGTGGGGTGACGCCCTGGCGGCACTCGACGAGGCCGCACCGGACACGCGCATCATCAACCTGGAGACCAGCATCACCCACAGTGATCACGTCGCTCCGGGCAAAGCCGTGCACTACCGGATGGCGCCGGAGAACATCGGGTGCCTGACCGCGGCCGGGCCGGACGTGTGCACACTGGCCAACAACCACGTGCTCGACTTCGGACACCGCGGCCTCGACGACACCCTCTGGGCGCTGCGGCAGGCGGACCTTCCGGCCACCGGCGCCGGTGCCGACGCGGACGCGGCGCGGCGACCCGCCCTGGTGACGCTCCACCGGGGTGCCCGCGTCATCGTCGGATCGGCGGGGACGTCGTCGAGCGGGATCCCGGCCGACTGGGCAGCCGCCGACGACCGGCCCGGGGTCCAGCTCCTGCCCGACCTGTCACCCGCCACCGCCCGCGCCCTGGCCGGGACCCTGGTGGGGCGGCACAAGTCCCCCGGCGACATCGTGGTCGCGTCCATTCACTGGGGATCGAACTGGGGGTACGAGATCCCCTCCGCGCACGTCGCGTTCGCCCACTATCTGGTCGACCTCGGCGTGGACGTGGTGCACGGGCACTCGTCGCACCATCCACGTCCGATCGAGGTCTACCGGGGCAAGCTGATCCTGTACGGCTGCGGCGACTTCATCGACGACTATGAGGGGATCCGCGGCTACGAGCGGTACCGGGACGATCTGCGCCTGCTGTATCTCGCCACGGTGGAGGCCGCGACCGGCCGGCTGACCAGGCTGCGCATGCTGCCGATGCAGGCGCGGCAGCTGCGGCTGCACCACGCCTCCCGCGAGGATGCCGAGTTCCTGCGCACCACGCTCACGCGCTTCGGGGAACGGTTCGGCTCCCGGGTCGGCATTGCCCGGGACCGGTCCCTGCACCTGCGCCTGCCCGGTGCGTAGCGCCGTCCGGCACCGGCGTTGTCGAGTGTGTGCAGTGGGTCACGGTCAAAGGTCCCGTGGAGTCGAGCGCAGCGGCCCTACTCGCTTAACGTTGATTCGGGTGTCATGGAGGTGTCCCGCACAACCGCTACACGCCGGAAGGGATGGCTATCATGACCGCCACCACTCGTCCTGCCCCGCAGGGCTCCACCACCGCCCCCAGCGGTGCTGTCACCACCGGTGGCTCGCCCACGGGCCGCGGCGCGGTGGCCTACGTCTGGGCCGGGCTGCGCCTCGCCCTGGGATGGGTCTTCCTGTGGGCGTTCCTTGACAAGATGTTCGGCTGGGGTTTCAACACCGCCTCCGAGAACGCCTGGGTCAACGGTGGCAGCCCCACCGAGGGCTTCCTGACCTTCGGCACCAGCGGCCCGTTCGAGGGCTTCTACCAGAGCTTCGCCGGAGCCGCCTGGGCCGACTTCATGTTCATGTTCGGTCTGGCCGGGCTCGGCGTGGCGCTGATGGCCGGGATCGCGCTGCGGATTGCCGCGGTCGGCGGCACGGTGCTGATGCTGATGATGTGGAGCGCCTCGCTGCCGCCGGACACGAACCCGTTCATGACCTCCCACCTGATCTACGCGGGCCTGTTCATCGCCTTCGCGCTCGTCTACGCGGGCGACACCCTCGGCTTCGGTCGGGCATGGTCCCGCATGCCGCTGGTGCAGCGGCTGCCCTGGCTCCGCTGAGCTCCGGGATCCCACTGCCGGGTCGCGCACCGCGCGACCCGGCAGTGCGATGCGTGCTCGCCGTCGGCTAACCTGGGCCGCGGCTCGAGCAGCGGCGGTGGGGCCCGCCGCCCCGCCGCACGGCGGGACAACCGCGCCAGCGCGCCAACGGTCCCTACCCATCGATGACACGTGTACGGGTAGGGGTGTGCGGTGACGCAGTCGCGACCATGGGCGGTGCTGGCGGTGATCGGGGCCGGTGGGGCGCTGGGCAGCCTCGCCCGCTTCGGGGTGGAGCAGGTGTTCCCGACCGCCCCCAGCGGCTTCCCGTGGGCGACCTTCGGCGTCAACGTGGCCGGGTGCCTGCTCATCGGCGGTCTCATGGTGCTCGCGAACGAGGTGCGGACGCCGCAGCGGCTGCTGCGCCCGTTTCTGGGGGTGGGGGTGCTCGGCGGCTTCACTACGTTCTCGTTCCACGTGCTGGAGGCACACGGCCTGTTAGAGGCACGGGCGGCGGGCACAGCGCTGGCGTACCTGGCGGCCACGGCGGTGGTGGCGGTGGTGGCGGCGTACGCCGGGATGGCCACCACCAGGCGCCTGATCGGCTCGGATGCCCGCCGGAGGACGGCGTGACCACGCTGCTGGTGGTGCTCGGTGGCGCCGTGGGTGCGCCGGCGCGTTTCCTGATCGACCTCGCCATCCAGTCGCGGCATGGCTCGGTGTTTCCATGGGGCACCTGGGTGGTCAACGTCTCCGGCTCCTTCCTGCTCGGGTTGCTCGTCGGCGCGGTGGGTACCGGTGGCCACGCCGGCGGCCTGATGGCCGGGCTCGGCGTCGGTTTCTGCGGGGCGCTGACCACCTACTCGACGTTCAGCTACGAGACAGTGCGACTGCTCGAGGACGGCGCCTGGCGCCACGCCGTGACGAACGTGGTGTCGAGTGTGGCCGCCGGCATGACGGCGGCGGTGGTTGGCCTGACCATGGCCGCGATGTTGTGGCGTTGACGCTGTCTGGTGCGGCCGCGCGGCGGGCCGGGTGGGCACCGGCAGGGGACGTTGGCCCCTACTGGCCCGTCCGCTCCCGCGTGACGATCAAGGTATGGGGTGGGAACCGATCCGCAAGAGCGCGGCAGAGCGAGCCGCGGCGAATCTGGCCGACTATGCACAGACCCGGCGCGACTTCACCTGGGAGCAGGCCCGCGGTTGGCTGTCCGGACTACCGGAGGGCGCCGGGCTCAACATCGGTTACGAGGCGGTGGACCGGCACGCGGTCGGTGAGCGCCGCGACGTGGTGGCGCTGAGGTTCCTGGGACGCGGCGACGCTGTCACCGAGGTGACCTACGGCGAGCTGGCCCGCCGGACCAACCGGTTCGCCAACCTGCTCGACAGCCTCGGGGTGCGCTCGGGCGGCCGGGTGTTCTCGCTGCTCGGGCGCGAGCCGGCGCTGTACGTGACCGCGCTGGGCACGCTGAAGCACACCAGTGTCTTCTCGCCGCTGTTCTCCGCGTTCGGCCCGCAGCCGGTACGCGAGCGGCTGGTGCGGGGCGACGCCCAGGTGCTGGTCACGACGCCGGGCCTGTACCGGAGCCGGGTGGCGCCGATCCGGGACGACCTGCCGCAGCTGCGCCACGTGCTGGTCACCGGCGACGACCCGCCGCCGGCCGGCACCATCAGCCTGGACGCCGCGCTGGCCGGGGTCGAGGACACGTTCACCGTGCCGCCGACCGACCCGGAGCAGATGGCGCTGCTGCACTTCACCAGCGGCACCACCGGCAAGCCCAAAGGCGCGGTGCACGTGCACGAGGCGGTGGTGGCCCACCATGCCAGCGCCCGGTTCGCGCTCGACCTCCGCGAGAGCGACGTGTTCTGGTGCACCGCGGACCCGGGCTGGGTCACCGGCACGTCGTACGGGATCATCGCGCCGCTCACGGTCGGTGCCACGATGATCGTCGATCCGGGCGAGTTCGACGCCCGTCGCTGGTACGCCAACCTGGCCGAGCAGCGGGTGACGGTCTGGTACACCGCGCCGACGGCCCTGCGGATGCTCATGCGCTACGGCGATGACCTGCCCGCCCGCTACGACCTCTCCGCCCTGCGCTACATCGCCTCGGTGGGCGAGCCGCTGAACGCGGAGGCGGTGGTGTGGGGACAGCGGGCGTTGGGACAGCCGATTCACGACAACTGGTGGCAGACCGAGACCGGCTCCATCATGATCAGCAATTACGCCGGGATGGACCTGCGTCCCGGCGCGATGGGCACGCCGGTACCCGGTGTGGAGGCGGGCCTGCTGCAACGCGACGCCGACGGCCGCCTGCGGATGGACGACGGCGTGCCCCGGACCGTCGACGAGCCGGACGTGGAGGGTGAGCTGGCGCTACGGCCGGGATGGCCGTCGATGTTCCGCGGCTACCTGCACGACGAGGCCCGGTACGCCGCGTGTTTCGCCGGTGACTGGTACCGCACCGGAGACCTGGCGCGGCGGGACGTGGACGGCTACTACTGGTTCATCGGCCGCGCCGACGATGTCATCACCTCGGCGGGACACCTGATCGGCCCGTTCGAGGTAGAGAGCCTGCTGATGGAGCATCCGGCGGTCGCCGAGGCGGGAGTGATCGGCAAGCCGGACCCGGTCGCCGGTGAGGTGGTCAAGGCGTTCATCTCGCTGCGCGACGGCTACGAAGCCACCGACGACCTGCGCCTGGAGCTGCTCGGATTCGGGCGGCGCCGGCTCGGTTCGGTCGCCCCCAAAGAGGTGGCCTTCGACCAGCAGCTGCCCCACACACGCAGCGGCAAGGTGATGCGCCGGCTGCTGAAAGCACGCGAGTTGGGACTGCCGGAAGGCGACCTGTCGACATTGGAGCCGTCAGCATGAGCGTTACCGCCACGAACCAGATCGCCCCCACCGGACAGGATGGGCACCGGCGAGACCTGCTGCACCAGATGCTGCGTATCCGCCGCTTCGAGGAACGCTGCGTCGAGCTGTACAGCGCCGAGCACATCCGCGGGTTCATGCACCTCTACATCGGCGAGGAGGCGGTGGCCACCGGGGTCATGCCGGCCCTGACGCCGCAGGACGCGGTCGTGTCCACCTACCGCGAACACGGTCACGCGCTGGCCCGCGGCGTCACCGCCGAGGCGGTGATGGCCGAGATGTTCGGCAAGGTCACCGGATGCAGCCTGGGCCGGGGCGGGTCCATGCACCTGTTCGACGCCGCCACCCGTTTCTACGGCGGCAACGCCATCGTCGGTGGCGGCCTGCCGCTGGCGGTCGGGCTGGCGCTGGCCGACCGGATGCGGGACCGGCAGGGCGTCACCGCGTGCTTCTTCGGCGACGGCGCCGTCGCCGAGGGCGAGTTCCACGAGAGCCTCAACCTCGCGACCCTGTGGCGGCTACCGGTGCTGTTCTGCTGCGAGAACAACCTGTACGCCATGGGTACACGCATCGACCGCGCGCAGGCCTCGACCGACCTGACCGGCCGGGCCGCGTCCTACGGACTGGAGGCCACCAGCGTGGACGGCATGGACGTGCTGGCGGTCGAGACCGCCGCCCGGTCCGCGACCGAGGCCATCCGCGACGACGGCCGGCCACGGTTCCTGGAGTTTCGCACCTACCGCTACCGGGCACACTCGATGTACGACCCGGACCGCTACCGCGACAAGGCGGAAATCGAGGCGTGGCGCGAACGCGACCCGATCGACGCGCTGGTGCGTCACATGCGCGAGGCAGGTGAGTTGACCGACAGAGACCTGTCCGGGCTGGAAGCCGATGTCGACGCGGAGATCGACGCGGCGATCGCCGCCGCGCACGCCGCGGCGTACGAGCCGGTCGAGGACCTGACCCGGTTCGTCTACGCGGAGGTGTCACCATGACCACCTATCGGGAGGCGATGCGGGAGGCGATCCGCGCCGCCATGCGCGCCGACGAACGCGTCTTCCTCATGGGCGAGGACGTCGGCCCCTACGGCGGCACGTTCGCGGTCAGCCTCGGTCTGCTGGAGGAGTTCGGCCCCGAGCGCATCCGCGACACGCCGCTGTCCGAGTCGACCTTCGTGGGCGCCGGCATCGGCGCGGCCATGAACGGGATGCGCCCGATCGTCGAGGTCATGACGGTGAACTTCAGCATGCTCGCGCTCGATCAGATCGTCAACAACGCCGCCACCCTGCGGCACATGTCCGGCAACCAGTTCGGGGTACCGCTGGTGATCAGGATGACCACCGGCGCCGGGCGGCAACTGGCCGCGCAGCACTCGCACAGCCTCGAGGGATGGTACGCCCACATTCCCGGCTTACGGATCCTCGCCCCCGGCACCGTCACCGACGCGTACGGCATGCTCGCGCCCGCCCTGGCCGATCCGGATCCGGTGCTCATCTTCGAGCACGGCACACTGTACAATCTGGACGGCGAGCTGGACGACCAGACGGCGGTGGACATCGACAGCGCCGCGGTACGCCGGCCCGGACGCGACGTCACGCTGATCGCCTACGGCGGCACCCTCGGCACGGCGTTGACCGCCGCCGAGCAGCTCTCGGGCGACGGCGTCGAGGCCGAGGTCATCGACCTGCGGACACTGCGCCCGCTGGACGACGAGACCGTGATGGGCTCGGTGCGGCGTACCCACCGGGCGGTCATCGTCGACGAGGGCTGGCGTTCCGGCAGCCTGGCCGCCGAGATCAGCGCCCGCATCACCGAGCAGGCCTTCTATGACCTCGACGCCCCGGTGGACCGGGTCTGCTCGGCCGAGGTGCCGATGCCGTACCCACGGCACCTCGAGCAGGCCGCGCTGCCCCAGCCCGATGACGTCGTCGCCGCGGTGGCGCGGATGACGGGTTGAGGGACGGCGGTTGACATGGCCGAGTTCCGGATGCCGTCGCTGGGCGCGGACATGGACGCCGGGGTGCTGCTGGAGTGGCTGGTGCGCCCCGGTGACACGGTGCGCAAGGGCGACGTGGTGGCGGTGGTCGACACGTCCAAGGCCGCCATCGAGGTGGAGTGTTTCACCAGCGGGACGGTCGAGCGGCTGCTCGTGGAGCCTGGCACCCGGGTGCCGGTCGGCGCGCCGTTGGCCACGATCGCGGCAGCCGAAGGTGAACCGGCCGAGGTCCCACCGGTCCCGGCCGCCCCACCGGCCGCGCCCCCGGTAGGGCTCCCGCCCCGGGAGCCGCCCGTCGGGGTGTCCCCGGTCACCTCGCCGCTGGTGCGGCGGCTGGCCGCCGAGCGGGGGGTGGATCTCACCGCGGTGCGGGGCACCGGCCCCGGCGGGCGCATCACCCACGCCGACGTCGAGCGCCATGCCGCCGCAGCGGCGGCACCACCGCCGACCGCGCCGCCGACCGCACCGCCGCCCGCGGCACCGCCCACGCCGGCTGAGCGACGCGTCAGAGCGTCACCGCTGGCACGCCGGCTGGCCGCCGAACTGGGTGTGGACCTGGCCACCGTGCAGGGCACCGGACGCGACGGCGCGATCAGTGCGGACGACGTACGCCTCGCCGCCGAAACCGCTCCTCCTACCCGCGACGAGGGCGAGCGCCGCCGGGAGAACATGCGGGTTGCGATCGCCGCCCTGATGGCGCGCTCCAAGCGGGAGGTCCCGCACTACTACCTGAGCGAGACCATCGACCTGGCACCGGCGATGGCGTGGCTGCGTGAGCGCAACCGTGCCCTGCCCGTGCCGGAACGCATCGTCCCCGCGGTGCTGCTGCTGAAGGCCTCCGCCCGGGCTGCCGCCAGAGTCAGTGAGGTCAACGGCTTCTGGCAGGACGACCGGTTCGTCCCCGGCAGCGGTGTGCACCTCGGAGTGGCGATCGCGCTCCGCGGTGGCGGCCTGGTCGCACCCGCCATCCACGACGCCGATCAGCGCGATCTGCATGACCTGATGGCCACGCTGCGGGACCTGGTGACGCGCACCCGTGCCGGTCGCCTCCGCGGCGGTGAGATGTCCGACCCCACCATCACCATCTCCAACCTCGGCGACCAGGGAGTCGAGTCGATCTTCGGGGTCATCTACCCGCCGCAGGTGGCACTGGTCGGCTTCGGGCGCGTGACCGACCGCCCGTGGGCCGTCGACGGGCTGCTCGGCGTGCGCCCCACCGTGACCGCCAGCCTGGCCGGGGACCATCGCGCCACCGACGGCGCCACCGGGGCGCGCTACCTGCAGGCGCTCTCGCAGTTGCTACAGACACCGGAGGAGCTGTGACCGCAACGGATATCGCCACCACCGTCCGCACCTGCCTGCGCGAGGTGGCCCCGGAGGCCGACCTCGACGCGCTGCCGGCGGACGCCGACCTGCGGGAGGAACTGTTCCTCGACTCACTGGACTTCCTCCGGCTGGTCGAGTTGCTCAGCGAGCGCACCGGGCACCGTATCGACGAGGAGGACTACCCGCACCTGGAGTCGGTCAACAGCACCGTGGCGTTCCTCAGCCGGGTCGGGTGACAGGCCGCACGCGGTAGCGCAGGTGGGTCGCCGCAGGCGTGTTCACGACCTCGACGGTCTCAGTCCGGCGTCCCGGACACGGTCAGGCGGGAAGCTGAGACGCCGTCTCAGGTCGTGCCACGAGGCTAGAGTCGGCATGGTGAGTGACAGCGCGCCCGCAGGCTCCACCGACCCCGTTCCCGGAGACCACCCGCTGGATCCAGCGCCGGAGCGCTTCCGCGAGATGGCCGCCGCCGCGACCGGGTGGATGGTCTCCTACCGCGACCGCGTCGCCGACCTTCCGGTCGCGCCGGCGGTCTCGTCCGCCGACCTGCGGGCGCTGCTCGCCGAGCCGCTGCCGCAGGATGGCCGGGACTTCACCGCGCTGCTGGACACCTTCCGGGATGTCATCGTGGCGGGGTCCCGCCACAACAGCCACCCGCGGTCGTTCGGGTACGTGACCGCACCCGGCACCGCGATCGCCTCGGTGGCCGACTTCCTGGCCTCCGGGCTGAACGCGAACCTGACCGCATGGCGCTCGGCGCCGGCGCCGGTCGAGGTCGAGCACGTGGCCATCGACTGGATCACCGAGGCGCTGGGCGTCGG
>SLSW01000206.1 GCA_007130245.1 Micromonosporaceae bacterium | reverse complement strand
GTGGCCCGTGGGTCCATTCGCCTTTGGCGGCTTTGCGTTCCATGCCGTTGATGACGCGGTCGATGATGACTTCGCGTTCGAACTCGGCGAACGCGCCGAGCATTTGTACGAATAGCCGCCCGGCGGGGCTGGTGGTGTCGAACGGTTCGGTGGCGGAGCGGAAGTGAACACCGGCGGTGTCCAGTTCGTCCATGAGGGTGGCCAGGTCGCGGATGCGGCGGCTGAACCGGTCGAGACGGTAGACCAGCAGCAGGTCGTAGCGTCCTGCCCGGGCGGCGGCGAGTGCGGCCGACAGCCCGGGCCGGTCGAGGGTGGCGCCGGAGGCGTCGTCGGTGAAGGTTGCCGTGATGCGCCAGCCGGGTTGCGAGTCGACGTAGGCGTTCAATTTCTGGGTCTGAGCCTCGATGGTGTAGGGCTGGTGCTCGTCGTCGGTGGAGCGGCGGGTGTAGATCGCGACCCGAAGTGTGCTGTCGGGGGTGATCGTCTCGCGCCGCCGCGGCGTGGTCTTGCGTCTGGTGGTCATGGTTGTCAGCTCCTCGCGTTGCCGGCCCGGGTGCGGCCCAACAAAGGGGTTCGGCCGCACCCCGGCCGGTTGGGTTATGCGTGGTCGTTCTCGGATTGCTGGTGCTCGGGTGGGTTGCGTGTCCACCACGAGGCGATGAGCACCGCCCAGGCGGCGACCGCCTGCTCGTACTGCTCGGGGCTCATCGGCACGGTCTGCGGAGGGGCGAGCACCCACCGCGGTTGACCGGCCTTGGTGTCGGCCGCCGGCTCGCGGCGGCCGGTCCGGCGGTTGGTGGCCCGGCTGGTGGACCGGGTCTTCGGCGGCTGCTCTGGTGGTGTGTGGTCAACCGGTTCGGCTGCATCTGGTGGAGGCATGCGACTCCAGCGGGTCGGCGCTCTCGGTGAGCGTGCTCAGCAGTCACGGGGACTCCCTTCGGGTCGATTCGGGTGTGGTGGAAAAGATCCGGCGCGGGTCCACGACCGGCTACTGGCGGTCGCCCTGTCGGCCGGCATCTATCCGGATCACTGGGTTTGGGCAGGTAGAACGTCGCTCCATACCCCGTCCGGGTCAAGGTCGACGAAGACCTCGCACACATGGCGGAAGGCGGCCCGCACGAAGCGGGCCGCCTTCCGGCAGATCTGGGGAGCTGTTGTCCTTTTTGGGGGGGGGCTATTGGTCGTTGTCGCGGCTGGCTTGTTCTTGATCGCGCCACCAGGACTGGATCATGGTGGCAAGGGCCGTGACGGCCTGTTGGTAGTACTCGTCGTCCTCACTGACGTAGACCACCTGCGGCGGTGCGATGACGACCGGCGTGGTGCGGCGCCTGCGCCTTCGGGGCGGATCGGCTGTCGGGTGGTTGGCTTCCGGTGGTGAGTCAGTGGGCGATCCGCCCGTTTGGCGCGTTGAGGCCTCGGATGCCGATGGTGGCGACTTCGACGGCGTGTCTTGCTTTCTGGCCACGTGTGAGCCCCAATGACGATGGATGCCGAGTGCCGCCGAGCGGATCTCCGGGGCGGCAGGTTGAGCATGGTACTACCGGTGGTTGCAGCTGGCGCGATTCTCCGGTGTGGTCAGCCGGTGATGACGGCTCGTAGTTCGGTGACGACGACGGTTGTGGTGGCGGTGGTTGTCAGCGGCGGCATGGTGCCGTACGAGTTGTCGTCTCCGGTCCAGGTGATGGTCCAGGTGACTTCGGCGCGCAGGGTGTAGGCGCCGCCGGGGCTTGTGCGGGACGTGGTGGTGTAGGTGTGCCCGCAGGTTGGGGAGGCGGCGGCTGGGTTGGTGCCCGGCTTCCACTCGGTGCCGGGGCCAGTGCAGGTGCGGCTGCTGCCGTCACCGGCGTACCAGGTCACCGAGGTGGGTTCGGCTTGGGCGGTGACGGCCAGGCTGGGGATGGAGGCGGTGGCGATGCGGGTGGCGTTCCACCAGTCGGCGTCGATCCACCACCACACCGGCACGTGCACCACTTGGGCGGCGTTCAGCGGGTTGGTCGCGATCTCCGGTTGCGGGATGGCGAGCCGGTCGACGGCGTGTTGGACGACGTTCTCGATCGAGGTGGGGGCTCCCAGGAGTTGCCGCCATCCACCGGAGAAGTACTCATCGGTGTTGGGGTTGTAGCACCATCTGGCCCACCAGTGGGGGCCGGGGCCGACGTCGGGTGCGGGCTTGTAGTAGCAGCCGTCGGCGTGCAGCCAGCCGATGGGCGGGTCGTAGCAGGGCATTTCCATGTCGTCGATGTAGCAGACCGGGTCTCGGGTGCCGGTGCCATCGCTTGAGAACCCGCCACCGAGTTCGATGACGGTGACCACGCACTCAGCGTGATCTGGGGTCTCGTCACAGTTGACATCGCCCCACCAATCCGCATGAGCTGGAGCCGCTGCGGCTAGCAGGAGCACGAGTGCCGTGCTTGGGATGGCAGTTCGTCTCAGCGCTCGCATGTGCCTACTCCGTGGACTCCGAGGCCGGTGACCTTCCAGGTGCCGTCGACGATTTCGACGGTCGCGATGACGAGTCGAAGTCCGCCGGGCTCGTCTTCGTAGGGTTCGCCGGACACCGAGTACAGCTCGGTGTTGCTGGTGTCCATGCAGTCCCGGATGATGATCGTTGTGGGCCGTTCCAGGTCGTCCCATTGGTCGACCTCCGGCCGAAACGTAGCTGCACCCCGTCCGCGTAGGCCCTTGTCGCGGACGGAGGTCAGCCCGTCGCGTAACAGGTCCAGTGCGCGACCGGCGGTGTGGACGGTCAGCTCGGGGTGGTCTGGGTCGGCTGCGATGATGGCCTGCGAGAACGCCTCCTGGGTACCGAGGTAGGCGTCGATGGCCTGCTGGTGAGGGTCGTCGTACGGGTCGTTGGTCGGGCTGGGAGCCGGTGACGACGGGTTGGCGGACGGCGACTCGGTGGGCAGGACGACGTCGGGCTCGTTGGCGGTGCCGGTGCAGCCGGCCGCGACGGTGAGCAGCACCGCGAGGGCCAGCGCGTGACGCCAAGGGGATGTCGTCTGCCCTGTCATGTGTCCTCCATCCGGTTCGTTGGTAGCTCGCAACGTGGGGCCACGGCTACCGACAAGTGTGGACTGACACGACGTTAGTGCCGGGCCATCCGCGCTGGGCCGGTCAGCGGTCGGAGTCTGATGCGGCCGGACCGCCGGTCGCGGGATGGCGTCCGTTGTTCGAGACTCTGCCGTTCCCGTTGGGGATGGCGAGTTCCTGGTAGGTGAACACGAGCGCCTCGTACTGTGCGCGGCGCTGCCTGCCCTGCTCAGTGAGTTCGTAGTAGGGCACGACGCGGCCTCCGATCTGTCTGCGTTGCGCGGTGATCAGGCCGTTGCGGCGTAGCCGTTTGAGGCTTCGGCTCAGTGAGTTGTCTTCGACGCGGTCACCGAGGTCGGCGCCGAGCTTGCGCGCCAGGGCGCGGAACCGGGTCGGCTTGTCCAGGCAGGCCAGGGTGGCGGTGTCCCACCGGAACCGGAATATTTCGGCGATCTCAAGCAGCGAGTTGATGTTAATGACAGTCACCCCCGTCACGCGTGGCCCCCGGAGCCCGAGTGAAGCGGACTCGAGTCAGGTGGCCGAGTCGTCGTCTAACAGTGTGTACTCCCGTTGCAACACAGCGCTTGTGGATTTTCCTCGCTGCTGTGTGGAGCCTCTGAGCACGGTGTTTGGTTGCTCGACGTGGTCACGGGTTGATGACGAACCGGCCACAAAGCGGAGTGGTATAGGGGCCGAACGTCGCTGACACGCTGTTAGTCCGGGCTGGACTGCCGGTGGGGACGGATCAGGTTGGCAGTGGCGGCGGTGCTTGAAGGTCGGCTACCACGGGTGGGTAGGGCTGATCACCCGGGGGTGAGAGATGGCCGTGCAGGCCGCCGAACGGGAGGCGTCGACCAGGGTGCCACAGGTGCCGTTGCGTACGCGGCGGCGGGCCTGGCTGCTGGTGGCCGGGTTGCTGGCGATGGTGGTGTGCGCGGGCGCGTTCACGCTGGTGTACCTGGGGGCGGATGCCCGGGTGCAGGTGCTGGCCGCCGCGAGGCCGCTGGCCGTAGGGCAGACGATCAGCGCCGGGGACCTGCAGGTGGTGCGGATCGTGCCGGACACCGGTATGGCGCTGCTGCCGGCGACAGCCGCGTCGCAGGTGATCGGCCGGAGTGTAGCGGTGCCGGTGGCTGCGGGCACTCTGTTGTCTGAGGCCCAGCTGGGTCCGGTGCAGTGGCCTGCGGCGGGGCAGGCGGTGGCGGCGTTGCCGGTCAAGCCGGGCCGGCTGCCGGCCGGGCTTGCTGCGGGTAGTCCGGTGCTGGTGGTTAACGTGGCGCAGGACCCGCTGCTCGGCTCGGACCCGCCGGTGGAGATGCCGCCGATACCGGCCACGGTCGTGGCGGTGGCCGAGGGTGTGGATGGCACCGGTACGGCGGTCGTGACGCTGCTGTTGGCGCATGCCGATGCGGTGGCGGTGGCCGGCGCGGCCGGGGACTTGGCGCTGGTGCTGGCGTGGGGGTCACGGTGATCGCCGTCGGGTCGGTGAAGGGCTCCCCCGGGGCCACCACATTGGCCGCCGCACTTGCTGTTGTGTGGCCGGGCGACGCGGCGGCGCTGCTGGTGGAGGCCGACTGCGCCGGTGGCGACCTCGGCGGCTGGCACTGGACACCGGACACTCCGGGGGTGGCCAGTTTGGCCGCCGCCTGCCGCACCGGTGCCGTCCAACTGGGTGAGCATGTGCGGCGGCTGCCGTTGGGTGTAGATGTGCTGTTGGGGGCGGCGGCGCGGTCACCGGCCACGGTGGCGGTCGGGCTGCTGGCCGAGGCCGACCACGGGCTGTGGGCCAAGGAACGCCCCACGATCCTCGACGTCGGGCGGCTGGAACCGGACGCGCCGAGCAGCGTGCTGGTCACCAAGGCGGAGGTGCTGCTGCTGGTGGCCCGCGGGGACGAGGCCTCGCTGCTGCGCGTGGCCGACGCCAAGCTCCCGGCTCGGGAGGTGCGGCTGGTGCTGGTCGGCGGCTGCCGCTACCACCACGACGAGATCACGCAGCTGACCGGGTTGCCGGTGGCCGCCAGCGTGCCGTGGGACTCCTATTCGGCGCGGGTTATCGCCGGGCAGGCAGTGGCGCGGAAGGGCTGGACCCGGCGTGGTCTTCCCGCCGACGCCCGGGCGCTTGCGGCCCAGCTCACTACGCCAACGGCGGAGGGGGTGGCCGGTGATCGACGAGGCTGAGCTGGTGTCGGCGCTGCGGGGGCAGGTCGCCGGCCGGATGGCGGCCCACGCCGGTGCCGGCCCGTTGCCGGTGGCGCAGCGACGGCAACTGGTGGAGAAGTACACCGCGCAGGTGCTCGACGCGCACGCCCACGCCTGTGTGACCGGCGGGCAGGTGCCGCTGTCGGCGCAGGCCGAAGCCAGGGTCAGTCGGGCGATCACCGACTACCTTGCCGGCGCCGGCGGGCTGCAAGCGCTGTTGGACGACAAGGATGTCGAGAACGTCGACGCAAACGGCTGTGACCAGGTGTTCGTGCGCTACACCGACGGGACGGTGGTGCAAGGCCCGCCGATCGCCGACAGCGACGACGAGCTGGTGGACCTGATCCGTTCTTTGGCGTCGGCGGTCACGTTCGGCGACGACGACAAGGGTGCCGGGGAGGAGCGGGCGTTTGACCGTAACAACCCGAGCCTGGACCTGCGGCTACCGGACGGGTCGCGGCTGGCGGCGTTGATGTCGGTGAGCCGGAGGCCGTCGCTGTCGATCCGCCGCCCCACCATGCTGGCCGCTGACCTGGACGACCTCGCCGCCCGGGGCATGCTCGACCGGCCGCTGGCCGCGGTGCTGGGTGCGGCGATGCGCGCCAAGCTGAACATCATCTTCGGCGGCGGCACCAACACCGGCAAGACCACGCTGGCCCGGGCCGCCGCCCGGGCTATCCCCGCCGAAGAACGTTTGATCACCATTGAGGACGCGTACGAGCTGGACCTGTTCGACGAGGTCGCCCACCCCAATGTGGTGGCGATGCAGGCCCGTCGCCCCAACCTGGAAGGTGTCGGGGCGGTGCCGATGGTCACCCTGCTGCGCACGGCGTTGCGGTTCAACCCCGACCGGGTGGTGGTCGGTGAGGCCCGCGGCGATGAGGTGATCGAGCTGCTCAAGGCGATGACGCAGGGCAACGACGGCAGCTTCGCCACCGTGCACTGCTCGTCGTCGCAGCAGGCGTTCAGCCGGCTGATGATGTACGCCGTCCAAGCCCCCGAACGGCTCAGCTTCGAAGCCTCCGCGCTGCTGATTTCGGAGGCGGTGCATCTGGTGGTGCACCTGGCGTGGAGCCCGGATGGGCAGCGGGTGGTGTCCAGTGTGCGGGAGGTGGTCGGGTTCGACGGCCGGGATGTGATCTCCAACGAGGTGTGGCGACCCGGTCCCGACCGGCGCGCCCCCCCCGCCACACCATTTCGGTCGGAGACGCTGGCGCGGCTGGAAGCAGCCGGGCTCACCCCTGCGGTCGTCGACCGGATCGGCTGGTGAGCGATGGAAGCTGTCGCCGCGTTGCTGGGGGCCGGGTTCGCCGCCGGTGCCGTCGCGGTGGTCGCCGCCCTGCTACCGGCCGACAACCGGCCGCAGGCCCGTACCAGGCGGTCGGCGTTGTCGCGCCAGCAGCTGGTACGCGTCGCGGTGGCGATCGCGTGCGCGGCGGTTGTGGCGGCGTTGACCCGGTGGCCGGTCGGGGCGGTCCTGGCCGGTATCGCCGCCTACACCCTGCCGGCCGCGCTTGGCGTTGACCGGTGGCACAAGCAGGCGCTGGCGCGTACCGAGGCGGTGGCCACCTGGGCGGAGATGCTGCGCGACAACCTGTCCGCCGCGGCCGGGCTGGAGCAGACCATCATCACCACCGCACCACTGGCCCCCGAAGCCATCCGCGGCGACGTGGCCGATCTGGCGGCGGCGCTGCGGTTGGGCACCCGCCTACCGGTCGCGCTGGCTGAGCTGCGGGACCGGTTGGATGACCCGACCGGGCAGCTGGTCGCCCGCGCGCTGCTGCAGGCCTCCCAACGCCAGTCCCGGCAGCTGGCGCAGCTGCTGTCCGAACTGGCCACCCGCGCCCGAGCCCGCGCCAACCTGCGGCTACGGGTCGCGCCCGGGCATGCGAGGGTGCGCACCAACGCCCGCATCATCGTCATCTTTACCCTCGCTATGGCCGCCGGGCTGGTGATCTTCAACCGGCCGTTCCTCGAGCCCTACAACACCGTGCTCGGGCAGCTGGTGCTGCTGCTGGTCGGAGGCGTGTTCGCCGCCGGCTTTCTCGGTATCACCCGCCTGGCCCGCACGGGCCTGGATACGTCACGGAGCCGGCCATGACCGGGCCGCTGCTGCTCGGTGTCGGGTTCGGCCTCGGCCTGACCGCAGTTGTCGCCTGGCTGCTACCTGCCCGGCCGAGCCTGGCCGCCGCCTTCGCCGCCCTGCACCCACCCGCCGCAGACACCACCACGGCACCGGCGTTCGTTCCCGGCGACACCCCCGGCTGGCTGGCCAGGGTCGGCCGGCCGGCGGTGCCGCTGCTGGCCCGCCTCGGCCTCCCAAGGTCGGCCACAATCGCCGACCTGGCCGTGTGCGGGCGTGACCCGGCCCGGCACCTGGCCGAGCAGGCCGGAATGGCCCTGGTCGGCTTCCTCACCCCACCCGCCCTGGCAGCGCTGCTGGCCATGGCCGACGTGGGTGTCGGCTGGCAGACCCCTATGTGGGCCTCCCTGGTGGCCGGCGGGCTCGGGCTGTGGCTGCCCGACCTGGCACTGACCTCCCGCGCCACGGCCCGCCGCGGCGAGCTGCGCGATGCCACCGCCGGCATGCTCGACCTGACCGTCATCTCCTTGGCCGGAGGCGCCGGTGTCGAACAGGCCCTGCGCGACGCCACCAGCGACACCGACGGCTGGGCACAACAGGCCCTGCGCCAGGCGGTGGAGGCGGCACACCTGACCCGCCGACCGCCCTGGCAGACCTTGGGCGAACTCGGCCACACCACCGGGGTCGCCGCCCTGAGCGAACTGTCCGCCGCGCTGGCGTTGGCCGGCACCGAGGGTGCGCGGATCAAGGCCAGCCTCACCGCCCGCGCCGCCGCCCTGTCCACCCACCAACTCGCCGAAGCCGAAACCGCCGCCATGTCCGCCACCGAAAAGATGGTGCTGCCCATGGTCGGGCTGCTCGGCGGGTTCTTGATCTTCATTGGCTATCCGGCGTTCGCCGCCGTATGGCACGCCCTCTAACCGACCACAAAGGAGACCACTGTGAAGCTGTTGAACCCGTACCGGATCGCCGCCACCACCACCTACCGGTGGCAGCGGCTCAAGCGCTTCCTGGCCCGCGACGACGGCTACTCCTCCGAAACCGTAGCCACCACCGCGCTGCTCGTCGCCCTGGCGCTGGCCGTCATCGCCATCCTGGTCACCAAAGTTATCGCCCGCGCCAACTCCATCGACCTCAACCCCTGACCATGAGCGTGCGTGGTCGGGAGCGGGGGTCGGCGTCGGTCGAGATCACGCTGGCCGCGCCGCTGGCGATCTTCCTGCTGCTGCTCATCGTCCAGTACGCCATGTGGGCGCACGCCACCCACATCGCCCAGGCCGCCGCCAACACCGGTGTGCAGGCCGCCCGGGTCCACGGAGGCAGCCAGCAGGCAGGCCAGGCCGACACCCAGATGGTGCTCGACCAGATGGCCGGCACCGTGCTGACCGGCACCAGCGTGACGGTCGACGTCTCTGGCGCCGAGGCGACCGTCACCGTGACAGGCCACGCCATGGCCGTCATACCCGGCCTCGCCGTGCCGGTGCACGCGTCGGTCACCGCACCCCGCGAGCTGATCCCAGGAACACCATGACCAGACCAAACAGATACGTACGGGGCGATCGGGGGTCGGTGTCGGCGGAGATGACCGTGCTCGCCGTACCGGTCATGATCCTGCTGGCCATGTTCGTCATCTTCTGCGGCCGCGCCACCTCCGCCGTCATCGACGTCCAAGCCGCCGCGGCCGCCTCAGCCCGGGCAGCCGCCCACGCCACCACCCCGGCCGCCGCCGTCACCGCCGCCACCGACACCTTGACGGCCAACACCACCGCCACCGGCTGGGCATGCGCGGCAAGCACGGACACCTCCAACCACCGGCGGGGTGGGCACGTCACCGTCACCGTTGTCTGCACCGTGCCCCTGGCTGACCTCGGCCTGCCCATCGGCGCGACCAGAACCGTCACCGCCAGCGCCACCGAACCGATCGACACCTTCCGGGCGACCCCATGAACACCAGCCACGCCAGATGCGCCCCTCGTGACCGTGGAAGTGTCACCGGCTACACCGTCATCGTCACCATCGCCGCCATCGTGTTCGCCGGCCTCGTCCTGGACGCCGGCATGGCCGTGGCCACCAAAGTGCAGGCCATCTCCACCGCCCAGTCCGCCGCCCGCGCCGGAGCCCGCGAACTCGACCTCGCCCACCTACGCGCCACCGGCGTCATCCGCATCGACCCCGCCCAAGCGCAGGTCTCCGCGCAGGACTGGCTGCAACGCGCCGGCTGGAGCGGCACCGTGACCATCACCGGCAACGAGGTCACCGTCGCCGTCACCGGCGCCGCCGACACCCAACTGCTCGGCATGGTCGGCATCGGCACCATCCCGGTCGGGGCCACCGCCACCGCCACCGCCATCCCACCCGGATGAGATAAGGAGAACCTGCCGTGGTCGGCACGCTGTCCCGCATCCTCACCCGTGCTACCGCCGCGCTCCTCCTGCTCGCGGTCATCGGAGGGCTGCCGGTCGCGCTGGTGCACTACGTCGGCTGGCCCCTCCCCACCACTGTGCCCGACCTCGACCAGCTGACCGGATGGCTACACACCCCCGTCACCGACACCGTCATCATCAACCTGCTCGCCATCGCCGCCTGGCTGCTGTGGGCAGCCTTCATCCACGCCATCGGCCACGAACTCCTCGACACCTGGCGCGGCATGCCCACCCGCACCAGCCG
>SLSW01000241.1 GCA_007130245.1 Micromonosporaceae bacterium | reverse complement strand
TCGGCTGCACCCACTACCCGCTGCTCGCCGGCCTGATCTCGCTGGTGATGGGGGACGGGGTCACGCTGGTCTCGAGCGCCGACGAGACTGCCCGCGACGTCTACCGGGTGCTGACCGCCGAGGGGCTGGCCCGCCCCGACGACGCGCCGGCGCCGATGCACCGGTTCACCTCCACCGGTGACCCGGAGATGTTCCGCCGGCTGGCCCACCGGTTCCTCGGCGCGGACCTGCTGGCGAGCGCGGTAGGGGCCGGATCATGAGGTTGACGGTGCTCGGCTGCGCGGGCAGCTTCCCCGGCCCGGAGGCGGCCTGCTCGGCGTACCTGGTGGATGCGGAAGGGTTCTCGCTGCTGATCGACTTCGGCACCGGTTCGCTGGGTGCCCTGCAACGGTACGCGAGCCTGCATTCGGTCGACGCCATCCTGCTGACCCATCTGCACGCGGACCACATCTTCGACGCCTGCTCCTACGTGGTGGTGCGCCGCTACGCCCCGCACGGACCGCTGCCGCAGATCCCGGTCTACGCTCCGGCCGGCGCGCCGGAACGGCTGGCGGCCGCCTACGGCGAGAACGGCGACAGCAACCTCGACGACGTGTACACGTTCTACGGGCTGCAGCCGGGCACGTTCCCGATCGGGCCGTTTAGGGTCACGGTGGACACCGTGGAGCATCCGGTAGAGACGTACGGGGTGCGCATCGAGCACGGCAGCGGAGTGCTCGCCTACTCGGGCGACACCGCGCCGTGCGACTCGCTGCTGCGGCTGGCGCACGGGGCGGACCTGTTCCTGTGCGAGGCGAGCTATCTGGAGGGCATGCCCAACCCGCCCGGCCTGCACCTGACCGGGCGCGAGGCCGGGGAGGTGGCCGCCAAGGCGGGCGTGGCGCGGCTGCTGCTGACCCACCTGGTCACCGCCTGGGGCAGCGAGGCGCAGACGTTCGCCGAGGCCAGCGCCGCGTACGCCGGGCCGGTGGAGATCGTCCGCCCCGGCTCCCGCTACCAGCTCTGACCCGCCCCACCGCCGCCATTCTCGCGGATCTTGGACGATCGTGGCCCTGATAGGGGCGTGCGGCGACCAAGATCTCGCAGGGGCGGCGGGGTGTCAACCTGGCTGGCACGTCGCGGGTCTGTACCGGTGACACCGATCAGGGAGGACCAGGTGGCCGCTCACGACGACGGCTCGTTCGAGGCGTTCGTGGCCGCGCGGGGAGCCGCGTTGCTTCGTACGGCTCGACTGCTGTGCCGGCAGCCCGAGGATGCGGAGGACATGTGCCAGGCGGCGCTGGAACGCGCGTACCGGCACTGGGGCCGGGTGCAGCAGGAGAATCCCGAGCCGTACGTGCGGCGGATCCTGGTGAACCTGGTGATCAACCGGGCGCGCCGGGCCAAGCTTCTCACGTTCGTGTCGCTGCCGCCGGGCGGCGTCGAGCCGGCGGCCGAGCGGCCTCACCACGGCGGCCGGTCCGGGGTGGAGTTGCGCGGCGAGTTGATCAACGGGCTGCGGGCACTGCCGCCGCGGCAGCGTGCGGTGCTGGTGCTGCGTTACTGGGAGGACATGTCCGAGGCGCAGGCCGCCGACGTGCTCGGCTGTTCGGTCGGCACCCCCAAGGGTCGTTAGCTGCTAATGTGAACGTACCAGTTACGTGGTTCGATCGGAAGGATTTCGTGACGATGGTACGACGCGGCGCTGGGTTGGTCCAGCGCCAAAGATTCGAGAGCAAGGCCGCGCTGCTGGCGGCCGGTTCCAAGGTGGCCGCGTTGACGTATGAGCGGGCCAGTCAGGACCGCAAGGAGCAGGGCAAGTCTGTGGGCGACCAGCGGCGGCTCAACGTCGCGGAAGTCGAGCGGCACGGGTGGCGGCTGGAGGCCTCGTTCGTGGACAACGACCGGTCGGCCTCCCGGCACGCGCGCGGTGGGGGGCGGCCGGACTTTGAGCGGCTGATGGAGGCGATCACCGCCGGCAAGGGCGACGTGCTGGTGGTGTGGGAGATCTCCCGCAACCAGCGCGACCTCGCTGTGTATGTGCAGATCCGTGACCTGTGCACTAGGGTCGGGCTGTTCTTCTGGCTGGTCGGCGGGGTGCTGTATGACCTGCGGGACCGCAACGACCGGATGATGCTCGGGTTCCAGGCGGTGCAAGCGGAGTTCATGGCCGACTACATCCGCGACAACGTGCTGCGCGGCATGGCCGGAGCGGCCGAGGCCGGCCGCCCGCACGGCAAGCTGACCTACGGCTACCGGCGGGTCTACGACCCGCGGACCAAGGCGTTCCTGCGCCAAGAGCCCGACACCGAAGAACGCAAGGCGGTCGGTGAGGACGGCACCGAGTCGACCTACACGCACGCCGGGATCGTGAAGGAGATCTTCGCCAAGGTGGCCGGTGGGGTTCCGCTGATCAAGATCGAACAGGAGCTGAACGGGCGAGGCATCCCGTCGCCGCAGGGCAGCCGATGGCTACGCACCACGATCCGGAAGATCGCTATGAACCCGGCCTACATCGGCAAGCGGGTCTACCGGGGCGAGGTGGTCGGCGACGGTGTATGGCCACCGCTGGTCGACGAGGAGACCTACTGGGCCTGCGTGCGGCTGCTGCAGGACCCGTCGCGGACGACCACCCGGCCGGGCCGGGCGGTGCACCTGCTGTCCTACATCGTGCGTTGCGGCGTATGCAAAGGGCCGCTCCAGGCGGGCACCGTTAACCCGAGCGGCTGGAACGGCAAGGTCTACCGATGCCACCAGCGCCGCTGTACAGCGGTAAGAGTCGAATACCTGGACGAGTACGTGGAGCGCGTGGTGGTGGCGTGGCTTTCGCGCGAGGACGTGTACGAACAACTGGTGGCGGCCGGGCACAACGACGCCGAGGCCGCCAAGGCACGCGCCGAGGCCGAGCGGCTGAGCGCCGAGCTGGAGCAGTATAAGAAACTCGCCGAGACCGGCGAGCTGAAGGCGGTGGACTACGTCCGGTTCAAGCGCGGGCTCACGGCGCTCATTGAGGAGGCGGAGGCCAAGGCCAAGGAGAGCGGCATTCCACCCGTGCTCCGGGGTCGGATCGGGCCTCAGGCGATCGCCGCCTGGGCAGCCCTCGCCGATGACCTCGCCGTGAAGCGAGAGATCATCCGCACCGTCGCCGACATCGAACTCCTACCAGCCGCCCACAAGGGCGAGCGCCGCCCCTTCGGCCGGCACCGCCTGAACTGGACCTGGCGGCTTGGCAGCGTAGTGGAGTAGCGCACCGCTCCGTCAGTTAATGCCTGATATAGACCTTTAGCGAAAGATACGCCTGCGAGGCCAGCTCCGCCGCTGGAACCGCTCCGTTGGAGGCGTTTCGCACGAGCCGGTTGTCGGTCCCGAGGGGTATTCTGGCCCGCTGGGTACCGAAGAACCCCGGGCGCGTCACCGCATGGGGGCGGCGGGCACTGGGGTCCTCCCGATTGGCGTCTGGAGACCATACCCCGAATCTGACGACTGCCGACAGGCTTGTCGACAAGTTGTTATAAACGCCTCGCCTCCGTCCCCCATGTACGTCCCGCCCGGGTCAACTCCTCATGAAAGGGGGCCCGGATGCGGCTCATTAGTGCACACGTCACGAACTATCGGTCGGTGGAGGACTCCGACGAGTTCCAGGTCGAGCCGGACGTCACCTGCCTGGTCGGCAAGAACGAATCCGGAAAGACCGCCGTGCTGCAGGCGATCTACCGGAGCAACCCGGTGGAGTCAACCGAGACCTTCGACGAGGTGATCCACTTCCCGTCTCGGAAGACGGCCCAGCGCAAGAACTGGAGGCCGGACCAGCAGGTTCCGGTAGCGAGACTGGCCTTTAAGCTCACCGGCGAGGAGATCGCCGATGTCGAGTCGGACCTTGGTTCTGACGCCCTAGCCAGCCACACCGTCACCGTCACCAGTGGCTACCGCGACGATACGAAGGTCTATGGGCTGGAGATCCACGAGTTCAGCATCGTCGAGCACCTGCGCAAGCTGCTGGACATCTCACTTGGCACCTATCCGGCGATTGCGGAAGCGGCCACGATCGCGGATCTATACCGGGCGCTCAACGAGGTCGCCGAGCCCCCTGGGTCGGTAGTGAAGCTGAAGAAGAAGATCGAGGCATGGCCGGAGCAGAACGTCGAGTTGCACATCATCGGCAACTACCTGGAGCCGGCGCTGCCGAAGTTCGTCTACTTCGACGACTACGACATCATGCCGGGCAAAGTTTCCATCCCGAACCTGATCCGCCGCAGCAAGAACGGCGACCTCACCCGCGGCCAGCGGGCGCTGCTCAGCCTGCTGAGGATGGCGCATGTGCACCCTGAGGACTTCCAGTCCGTTGACCAGCACGAGCGGTTGATCCGGGAGCTCGAGAACGCGAGCAACGTCATTTCCGATGAGGTCTTCAAGTATTGGTCGCAAAACGACCAGTTGCAGGTCGACCTCAGGGTCTTGGAGCCCGAGGTCGAGGCGGAGCCACCGCTGGACGACGGGCCCATCCTGCAGGTTCGGGTGCGAAACCTGCGTCACCGAGCCACGGTGCCCTTCGATGATCGGTCCCGCGGCTTCGTATGGTTTTTCTCGTTCCTGGCCTACTTCACCGAGCTGGAGGAGGGAGATGGCGACCTGATTCTCCTGCTAGACGAGCCGGGGCTGTCCCTGCACGGCCGTGCCCAGAAGGATCTGCTCCAGCTCATCGACCAGCGCCTGGCGCCCCGCCACCAGGTCATCTACACCAGCCACTCACCGTTCATGGTCGATCCCGATCACTTGGAGCGTGTCCGCACCGTCATCGACCGGGACAAGGTGGGCACCAAGGTGTCGGCTGAGATCTTCAACGCCGACGAAGACACCGCCGCTCCGCTGCTGACCGCGATGGGTATCGAGATGACCCAGACCCTTTTCATCGGGGAGCACACCCTCCTCCTTGAGGGTCCTAGCGACATGATCTACCTGGATGTGCTCACCGACCTGCTGGAAGCCCAGGGCAAGACCGGTTTGGACCCGCGATGGGTCAAGACCCCGATCGGCGGATCTGGAAAGCTGTCCACTTTCGTCACCTTGCTCGGGGCGAACAAGCTCAACGTCGCTGTGCTGGTGGACTCCAGTACCAAGGATGTCGGGGCGGTCAAGCGGCTTCGCGACAACGGTCAACTTGCCGCCAACGGGCTGGTCGAGATCGCCGAGGTCACCCCGGCCAATGACGCTGACATCGAAGACTTGCTCGATCGGGACTTCTACCTGGAGCTGGTCAACCTGGCCTACACCAATGAGCTGCCCACTCCGATCACTACGGCTGACCTTAATGCGCACGACCCGCGCATCGTCCGGCAGGTCGAGGCGTACTTCCGTGATCACGGAGTCGCTGGCGGCAGGTTCAATCACCTTCGTCCGGCCTCCACACTGCTCCGAGAACAAGCCAACCTGTCCCGCCGTATGAGCTCCCGGACCCTCATGGCCGCAGAGCAGCTGTTTGACAAGATCAACAGCTTGATTTTCTGACAAGCCTTCCCCGGCGTCCCGCAAGCTCATGCGGGATTCCAGGGACGATGGGCGCTGTCGTCAGCAGCGGAAAAGATGGAGCAATGCTCAGAACCTGTGGATCGCTGGGAAGGGGCGTACCTTCCCAGTTGATCGTGTAGGTCTCGAGCAAGGCCGACGTAGCCGCGTCGGTCGGGAAGGTACGCCCGGTGCTGACTGTAGTAGCCGAGGATGGGCAGCCGCGCGGGGACCCGATGCCACGTTCAAGGTCTCGCAGGTGTGCAAGCACCTGCCGGGTGCCAGCGCCGGGGCGATCGCCAACGCGCTGGACAAGCTGGTCGCCGACGGCACCGCCAAGCAGGTCGCCGACAAGCCCGCCACCTACCAGGCCGAATAGGCCACCCCACCGCCACCTCGGAGGGCACCGGGCGGCAACCACCCGGTAGCGGTCGACTAGGTCCGGGTGGCCCTGCAACACGGCCAGCGGCGCGGCCACCAGTTCGTCCACGTCGACCAGGTTGGCCGCGCGCAGCAGCTTGCGGTAGCGCTCGTCGTCGTCGCCGGCCTCGGCGCGGGCGGCCGCCAGCTCGCCGTCGTCAGCCACCCGGAAACCCGGCGCCAGCCCGGCCGGCTCCGGATGGTCCCGCAGGATCGTCAGGCCCAGCGCGTGGAAGGTGGCCACCGTCACCTCATCGGCGGCCGGCCCCAGCAGCCCCTGCAACCGGGCGCGCAGCTCCTCGGCGGCCTTCCGGGTGAAGGTGATCGCCAGGCAGGCCGACGGGGCCACACCCAGCTCCGCACACAGGTAGGCGATGCGATGGGTGAGCGTTCGGGTCTTGCCCGTGCCCGGACCGGCCACCACCAGCAGCGGCCCGCCCGGGGCGGACGCGGCCACCCGCTGCATCGCGTCCAGCCGGTCCAGCAGTCCGGTGCCGACCTCCTCCATGCCGGCCAGCACCGGCTCGAACGGCTCATGCGGCGACGGTGGGGGCGGCAGCGGGGCAGCCGGCTGCTGGGACGCCTTCCGTTGTCGCCTCCGGGCCGACTCGTCGGGGGTGGCCCGTTGGTCCGGTGTGGCCCGTTGGTCCGGCCCGGCCCGCTTTTTCAACCGGGCCGGTGCCGCCGGCTCGGCCGCCGGGCGCAGCGCGGGCACGTCGAACAGGGCGCCGACCCCGACATCTCGCTGGTCGAGTTGCGCTCCGCCTGACTTGCCAGCTCCGGGCAACCCTGGCGATCGATGACAGCCGGAGACTCGGGTCAGAGTTCTATCGCCTGCTGCGCCAGCTCGGCCAGCTCGCCGCCATCCACCGCACCCTGTCCGTGGAGACCGGCCGCGGACGACTCGAACCGGAAGCGTATCGGACCGTGCGGCGGCAGCGGCGAGAGCCAGTACTCGAGGTCGAGGAAGGCACCCGCGTGGCCATAGAGCATCCGCAGTCCAAGCGGGCTATGACCGGCGGTAGCGTCATGGATCGGAGCATCTACATGTAACGTGAAGTTACCGTGCTGCGCGGCACTACCGGGGTCGAGCCGTAGCTGTGGCCGCGTCCACCGGGCGACCAGGCTCAACACCAGCCCATCCGGGTACGCTCGGAAGGCGCCGACCACTGCGGCAAAGTCCCAGTCCTGGACCAACAGTGCGCTTGGGCCGACCATCGATGCAAGCACGTGCTCCGGTGGGCGGGACGGCACGACCTCTGCGTGACTGTCCCCGAGGACAACGACATCGGCGGTGGTCGCGAGCACTGCCCGCAGGTCCAGCGAGACACCGCCGAGCGCACCCTTGCCATCGACGAGTAGTTCGATCCTGAGTGCGCCCGGCGACGGTCGGGGATACAACCAGCACCGCAGCGTCCAGTTCCCCCGAACACCACTCACGTTCTGCAGGGTCAACCCGGCTGTGTCGTCCAACCGGCCGCTCGTCACCGAACTACCGTCCGGCAGGGTCACCCGCACCCTTGCCAGCGGCCACGGACCGCGCTTGTCTCTAGGGTGGAACCAGAACGCTGTGCCGGGGTCCCGAGAACGCACCTCCAGCAGGAACTCAATGCCACTCGGGTAGGTGCGAACCCCGCCCACGCCCAGCCAGACGTTGTCGGCCACCCTGGAAGCCGCACTCGCCCCCGCGAACGCGGGGAGCACCGCACGGAGGCCGAACGGACCGTCGTCCTCTGGACGTGGGCGGGTTGAGTTGCTCATCCTAAAGCCCACCGTAGCGGCATCGCTCACCTAGGCTCGGCGGCTCACACTGCATCTGTCCGGTCTTCGACGAGTCGGTGATGTCTTGCCCCCATGGCGCGAAATGGACATCCAGCTCATGTGCGTGTGCCGCCCATCCATACCCGGGGACCCGCTTGTTGTCCCAAAGGTACGCGAACCACGGGCCCATTTCCCCAGTGGCATTGTGGTTCGTAGGCGATACGTTGAACCCAGCGACGTCCTGCCATGTGTAACGCAGGGTCCAAGTAGAGAAAACCGCGCCGGAGAAGTTTCCTGAATTTGGAGAATAGAGCAGCGTGGCATTCGCTCGAGTGGTCCACGCGCCCGGGTCTGTAGTGACGTTTGTGGTAATTCGGTCAGTAACCGTGCATCCACCGAATCCGCAGTACGCGCCCTCGACCCAGAATTGTTGCCACCGCCATGAGTAGCCACTATTGGCTGACGATCCGCGAATAGGAAAATTGCTTGGATCGCTCATGATACTCGAATCGGGGCTCTGGTCGGCTTGAGAGTCAAGCAACTCTGGGCCTTCGCCAACATCTTCCAGGAGCAGCCTTATCCGCTGCGCATCCGTAGCTGCGCCTGCCGGAGAGGAACCAGGAAGGGAGACGGCCTGACCACGTTCCGCATGCGCCAGCATACCTTCCAACACCACCTGCATTACATCACGATCGTGGTAATGAGATGCCATCCGCACTGCGTCCTCGAAGGTGGTGCCTTGGCCATAGGCGAGCCAGAATCCCGGCTCGTCCGAAGTGTCTGCGTATGCGGGGCTTCCAAGTACAACGATCATCAGCGAAACGACCATCGCTGCCAGCATCTTGGTACTCCGATAGCGCAGCGCCCGGACTCGCGCTGCGCTGGGGGCGTTCCTCCCACGCTTCACGGTTGCGTCCTCGCGTTCGGTGGCCTGCGGAAACACCCGTAGGCTGGTGAAAAGCGCCGTGAGGAAGATCCTTAAGCGGTTAGTTGAAGCGCGTCGGGTTCGTTTTCTAACAACTAAGCTAAATGCTGTATCTCGATGGGGGGGGCATTGAACCTCCTCGTAAGAGAATCCTGCGGTGTATCTTCAACACTCTCAACACAAAGCCTCCGCAGCTGCGCGGTTGCGATCGGCGAGCGTTGACGACAGTATCAGTAGCAGAGACCTATGTAAACAGGGCTGTTGCGTAGTCGGTTGAGGGGTGGTTGAGCTGGGCGTTCGGTGGTGCGGGGTCCGTGCAGGACGGGTGCGGCCCGTCGGTGATCATGGAGTTGCGAAAGCCCACATGATCCCGGAGAGGACCGCACCCGCCGATGTCATCATCACTGACCGAGATTCTGCTGCCCAACCGGCCCGCCGACACGCCTGGACCGGCGGCGGTCGCTGCCGGTGAGCATCCCAGCCTGTTCGTGGCGCTGGCCGCGGTGCCCGATCCGCGTGATCCGCGTGGCAGGCGCTACCCGCTGGTGAGCATGCTCGCGGTTGCGGTGTGCGCGGTGCTGGCCGGGGCGTGCACGTTCGCCGCGGTCGCCGACTGGGCGCGGGACCTGGACCGCTCGGCGTGGGCTCGGCTCGGGTTCACCGGTCGGGTTCCGGCGGCCACGACGGTGTGGCGGCTGCTGATCCGCATCGACGCCGAGGTGCTCTCGTTGGTGCTGGCCGGCTGGCTGCGGGCCCGGGTGGGGCCGGTGGTGGTCGCCGGGAGGCGGTGGCGGCTGGTGATCGCCATCGACGGCAAGGTGCAGCGGGGTGCCCGGTTGCCCGACGGGCGGCAAGTGCACCTGCTGTCGGCCTACGACACCTGCGCCGGGATCGTGTTGGCGCAGGTGCAGATCGAGGCGAAGTCGAACGAGATCCCGGCGTTCGCGCCGCTGGTGGACAAGGTGGCCGCCCAGTTGGGATCCCTTCACGGGGTGCTGTTCGTCGCCGACGCGCTGCATGCCCAGACCGGCCACGCTCAGCGGCTCGCCGCCGATGGCGCTCACCTGATGGTCTGCGCGAAGGGCAACCAGCCCAGCCTGTTCGCCCAGCTCAAGGCCCTGCCCTGGCCGCAGGTGCCGGTCGGGGACCGTCGACGCGAACGCGGTCACGGCCGGGCCGAGACCCGCACGGTCAAGGCGCTCACCGTGCAGACCCCAGGTGGGCTGGGTTTCCCCCACGCGCAGCAGGCCGTGCGGATCACCCGTACCCGCACGGTCAAGGCCAAGACCACCCGGGAGACGGCGTACCTGGTCGTGTCGCTGCCCGCGGCTGATGCCCAACCCGCCGACCTGGGTAGCTGGGCACGGCAGGAGTGGCACATCGAAAACCGCGTCCACTATGTA
>SLSW01000327.1 GCA_007130245.1 Micromonosporaceae bacterium | reverse complement strand
CCACCGCGCACACCACCGCGCACAGCAGCACGCCCGCGACCGCGTCGCGACCACGCACCCACAGGCAACGCCCAAGCCGGACTGGGAGCCCAACCCGGACAAGGATCTCGCGACACCGGACGGCCGGTGGGCCAGGTATCCGCTGCGGGTGGACCTGATCAAACCCGGCGACGACATGGCCGCGCTGGCCGCCTCCCGCGCGGCGTGGTTCTTCACCAACCTGGCCGACGCCCCACCGGATACGGTCTCGTCCGTGCTCGGCAACCGGTGGTACCTGTTCTGCAGCGAAAAAGTGGTGGCGATATCCCAGGGTCGCTCGTTCGCCACCTGGGAGATCGAACCGTCCTGGTGGGCACGGCGGCTGTCACGGTTCGTCGTACGCACTCCGCACGGCATCGGCCTGAGCGACCCCACCACCATGCAGCTGGCGATCCAGGAGGTGGGACTGCCGCGGGTGCTGGCCGCCTCGGCGGTGTCCGCGGCGGGCAAGGCCGTGGGCCGCCGGGGGCTGTTCTACCGGATCACCGGTCCCCAGGTCGCCTCGATCGACGGCCCGACGCCGTACTCGGCCTACCCGGCCAACGTGTCGGCCAAGCTCGCCCCGTCCGATCCGGACGGCGTGGCGCAGCACGTGTCCGCGACCGTACGTCAGGTGGTGTCACCCGAGGTACGGCGGCGGTTCGGAGGCACGGTCGTGATCGATGCCAACGATCTGGGATGCACCGCGCTCGGGCACGACACGAAACTGTCCCCGGACGGACTGGCCGCGGCCTTCGCCGACAACCCGCTCGGGCAGGGCCGCGAGCAGACACCGTTCGCGGTGGTCGTCGCCCTCCCCGCGCCCAAGCTCCAGTCGGTCTAGGGCCCGCAACTCCCGCGGCACGGGGGTCAGCGGCGCAGCAGCTTGCGGCGTACCAGGTCGAGTACCTCGTTGATCTCCCGTACGCCCAGCAGCAGCGCCACCCCGACGTAGGTGCCGCCCACGGCCAGACCGCCGACCACCAGCTGCACCGCTGCTTCGATCTTGGTGGGATCGCCGCCGCCGGGCAGCAGCCAGAGCATCAGCAGCCCGGCGAGCGCGGCGCCCAGCGCGGCCAGCAGGACCCGGCCGGCGGTGGCCCCGATGCGTCGCAGGCCAAGCGGGCCGAGCCGGCGGCGCAGCAACCACCCCATCACCAGCGCGGTCGCCACGTACGACACGGCGTTACCGATCATCATGCCGGCGGCCACGAACCAGACGGCGAACGTCGCGAAGATTCCCAGCTGGACGGCGACCCGCAGGGTCACCGACCCGACGTTGACCAGCGCCGCGGTCCGGGTGTCCTGTTGGGCGTAGAAGGAGAAGGTCTGCAGTTGGCCCAGCGAGAACGGGATCAGCGCCAGGCCCGCCATCATCAGCACCGGTGCGGTGGCCTGGGCGGCGTCGGCGTCGAACACTCCCCACTGGAACAGCGTGGTGGCGATGGGCTGCGCCAACACCACGTACGCCACCGCGACCGGTGTTAGCACAGTCAGGATCATCCGGGCGCCCTTGGACAGGTCGTCCAGGAAGTCGACGCGACGCTCGTCGGCGATGGCCGCGCTCAGGCGCGGCATCAACGCCATGATGATCGACACGGCCACGATGCCGTGGGCCATCATCATGAGCAGGAACACGTTGTGGTAGATCAGGATCCCGGCCTCGGCCTCATCGCCGGCGCTGTTGATCAGCGACAGCACCACCAGCACCCCGACCTGGTTGGCCCCGACGTAGAGGAACATCCAGGCACCGAGGCGCCCGAGCTCGCCCAGTCGCAGCGCCCGGAAGTCGAACCGCCACCGGAACCGGAACCCGACCCGGCGCAGCGCCGGCAGCAGGCCCGCCGCCTGCACCACGATGCCCAGCAGCGTGCCGCCGCCGATGAGCGCGACCCGTCCCGTGGTCATCTGGTCCGGGGTGATCCGCTCCGCGCCGTAGATCAGCAGGTAGAGGGAGAAGGTGCCGATCACCACCAGGTTGTTGAGGATCGGCGCCCACATCGGCGCGGCGAAATGGCCCCGGGTGTTGAGCACCGCCATCAGCAGCCCGGCCATGCCATAGAAGAAGATGGTCGGCAGGATCAGGTACGACAGCGCGGTCACCAGCCCCGGCGTCGGGGTGCGCGAGATCCACGCCAGCAGCGGTGCGCCTGCGACCGCCAACGCGGCGGTGATCCCGAGCGCGAAGATCGCCAGGGTCACCAGCCGCTGGGTGTACGCCTCGCCGCCGTCCGGGTCGCGCTTGCGGGCGCGGATGAGCACCGGCACCAGCACGCTGGTGAGAATGCCGCCCAGCAGCAGCTCGTAGACCATGCCCGGGAACCACTGGGCGGTGGTGTAGGCGTTGCCGACCAGCGTGCTGCCGAGTGCCGCCGCGATGATCACGGTACGGAGGAAGCCCGTGAGCCGGCTGATGAGGCTGCCCAACGCCATCACCGCGCTGTGCCCGGCGGCGCTGCCGAGACCCAGGTCGTCCGGTGGCCGCCCGCTGGACGCGTCCTGGCCGGACGTACCGGTGCCGTCGGGCGCGTCGCCGCCGGGCGCGTCGCCGCCGCTGCCCGTACCTTCAGCGGTCGGCGGCAGCGGCACCACCTGCTCCTCGCGCGCGGTGCGGTGGGCGTGCGCGCTGCGGTACACCCGGCCGTGCCGTGGGGCCTCTGGCATGCACCAGACCTTAGTCGCTGGCCCCTCGCACGCGTGCCGGCGTCGGTGACGGCCTCGGTGTCGGCTGGGGCGGCGCATTACCCGGGTGATGGGAGTGTGGCCACCGCCGTTGCGCTAGGTTGGTCCGGCTATGGTCAACGAACTCAGCGCTGCCCAACGCCGTGCGGTCTCCGAGCTGGTGCGGATCTGGCCGGTCGCCGACGAGCTGGCTCAGCGGTTCGCCGCCGCCGGGCATGAGCTGCATCTGGTCGGTGGGCCGGTGCGCGATGCACTGCTGGGTCGGCTCGGCAACGACCTGGACTTCACCACCGACGCCCATCCGGACCAGACCCTGAAGCTGCTGGAGGGCTGGGCGGAGACCACCTGGGAGACCGGCCGGGAGTTCGGCACCATCGGCGCGGCGAGGCGCGGGTTCCGGTTGGAGATCACCACCTTCCGGGCCGAGAAGTACGACGGGATCAGCCGTTACCCACGGGTGCAGTACGGCACCGATCTGGCCGAGGACCTGCGCCGCCGGGACTTCACCGTGAACGCGATGGCGGTCTCGCTGCCCGAGCACCGCTTCACCGACCCGTACGGCGGGCTGGAGGACCTGGCCGCCCGGCGCCTCCGCACCCCCGGCACGCCGCAGGAGTCGTTCGGCGATGACCCGCTGCGGATGCTGCGGGCGGCGCGGTTCGCTTCCCAACTGCGGTTCACCATCGACTCGGACGTGCTCGCGGCGATCCGTGACATGGCCGGCGACCTGCGCCGGATCACCGCGGAGCGGATCCGGGAGGAACTCACCAAGCTGATGTGCGGCGCCGACCCGGTGGCCGGGCTGCGGCTGCTGGTCGACACCGGGCTGGCCGACCAGTTCCTGCCGGAGCTGTCCGGGCTGCGGCTGGAGATCGACGAGCACGCCCAGCACAAGGACGTCTACGAGCACACCCTGACGGTCATCCGCAACGTCATGTCGTACGAGGAGGGTGAGCCGGACCTCATCCTGCGCATGGCCGCCCTCATGCACGACATCGGCAAACCGGCCACCAAGTCGACCGACAAGGACGGGCGCGTCACTTTCCACCACCACGAGGTGGTGGGCGCCCGGATGACCCGGGAACGGATGAAGGCGCTGCGCTTCCCCAAGGACGTCACCTCGGCGGTGGCGAAGCTGGTCGCGCTGCACCTGCGCTTCTATGGCTACGGGCGGGGTGAGTGGACCGACTCGGCGGTGCGCCGCTATGTCACCGACGCCGGTGACCTGCTGCCGCGATTGCACAAGCTGGTCCGCTCCGACTGCACCACCCGTAACCGGCGTAAGGCCGCGCAACTGGCGGCCGACTACGACGCGCTGGAGGAGCGCATCGAACGACTCCAAGCGGAGGAGAACCTGGCGCGGGTGCGGCCGGACCTGGACGGCAACGCGATCATGGAGTTGCTGGGGGTGCCGCCCGGCCCGGTGGTCGGCCGTGCCTGGAACCACCTCAAGGAGCTGCGGCTGGAGCGCGGTCCGCTGTCGCGCGAGGAGGCCGAGACGGAGCTGCTCGCGTGGGCACGCACCGAAGGCATCCTCTGACCCACCACCCTCGTTGATCTAGGGATTTTTCACGTACTTTGATCTTCAACCACGTGAATAATCCCTAGATCAACGAGGGTGGACGTGGTGTGGCGTTGGTACGGTGCCGCCCGTGGCTGATCGCATCGACCGGTCGGTGCGCGATCGCGTCGGGCGGTACCTCACCGCGGTCGACCACGCCGCGCCCGGCCTGGTCGAGGGGGTCTACCTGACCGGGTCGGCGGTGCTCGACGACTTTCGCCCCGGCCGCAGCGACGTCGACCTGCTGGTGGTGACCTCGCGGCCGGTGATCGGCGACGACGCCGGCGCGCTCGCGCAGGCGCATCGGAGGCCGCCGGGTGAGCCGCACCTGGACGGGGTGTACCTCGACCGCGCGCGACTGGCCGCGCAGCCGGACGGCGAACCGGTGGCGCCGCAGGTGGTCGATGGCGAGTGGAGCACCGACCGCTCCTGCGGCCAGCTCAACCCGGTGCTGTGGCTGACGCTGCTGCGGTACGGGGTGGCGTTGCGCGGCCCGGCGGTGTCCGCGCTGGGTTTGTCGCTGCCGGATGCGGCGCGGCGGCGGCGGTGGAACCTCGCCAACCTGGCCTCCTACTGGGCGCCGTTGGCCGACCGGATCCGCGACGTGGCCGGCGGTCTGCCCGCCGACGCGCGGCTGGACGCGGAGCGCACGGAGACGACCGCGTGGACGGTGCTCGGTCCGCCGCGGTTGCACTACACCCTGGCCTATGACGACGTGATCTCCAAGACCGCCGCCGGCGGCTACGTGGTCGAGCGCTTCCCGCAGTGGACGGCGCTGGCACGCCGGGCGGTGGACTGGCGCGCGGGCGGGTCGGTGGCGTTCACGGCTGCGGAATCTCTCGCCGCGGCTGCGCTCACCAGTGCGGTGATCGCCGACGCACTGGCACGTTGGGGCGCCCCGGACGTCCGTTGATCTAGGGATTATTCACGTGGTCAGAGATCAGACCACGTGAATAATCCCTAGATCAACGAGGGAGGGGTCAGTCGGTGACGGTGGCTGGTTCCTTCGTGGTCCCGCCGTCGCGGTGGTTGTCGGCCAGCTGGCTGACCCGGGCCAGCAGCGCCCGCAGGTCCACGCCGGTCAGGTCGGACCCGAGTTGCAGACCCTGGGCGACGTTGCTCGCCACCGACTTGGACAGGGACGAGGCGCCGTCGGTGGAGATAACCGTCATCTGGTCGATCTCGCTCATCGGCGCGGACGCTGCCGAGACCACCTCGGGCAGCACCTTGACCAGCATGTCCATCACGGCCGCCTCGCCGTACTTCGCGAACGCCTCCGCCTTCATGCGCATCGCCTCGGCCTCGGCCTTGCCACGGGCGAGCACCGCGGCCGCCTCGGCGTTGCCCTCCAGCTCCACCGCTTCGGCCAGCGCGCCACGGCGGGCACGTTCGCCCTCACCGGTGAGCCGTGCCTGCTCCGCCTCGGCCTGCGCCCCGGCGATCGTGGCCTGCCGGGATGCGTCGGCGCGGAACACCTCGGCGTTCTTGGCGCCCTCGGCCTCCTGCTCCAGCCGGTAGCGGGCGGCGTCGGCCGGCTTGCGGATCTCGGTGTCGAGTTCGCGGTCCTTCAGCTCGGCCTGCCGCTCGGCGACCTTATGCTGCTCGGTCAGGATCGACTGGTCCCGCTCGGCCTTCGCCAGCGGCCCCGCGGCCTCCGACTGCGCCCGGGCGGCGTCGATCTCCGCCTGGATGCCGGCCTGCTTGATCTCCAGGTTTCGCTGGGACTCGGCGATGGACTCCTCGGCCAGCAGCCGCTCCCGCTCGGCGGACTGCCGCGCCTGGGCCTCGGCGATGGCGGCGTCCATCAGCACCCGGGCGGCCTCCGGCCGGCCCAGGTCTGCCAGGTAGGACCCTTCGGTGGAGATGTCCTGCAGCTGGAAGGTGTCGAGCACCAGTCCCTGGTTGGTCAGCGAGTGCTCGGCCTCCTCGGCCACGGCGGAGGCGAACGCCGCCCGGTCCCGAATGATCTCTTCGACGGTCAGGCGGCCGACGATGGAGCGCAGGGCACCGGCCAGCACCTCCCGGGTGAACTGGTCGATGTCGCTCTGCTGGTGCAGGAACCGCTGGGCCGCGGCCCGGATGGCCGTCTCCGAGCCCCCGACCTTGACGATCGCCACGCCCTGCAGGGTGGTGCGGATGCCCTGCTTGCTCACCGCTCCGGTGATCTCCACGTGGATGCCACGGCTGGACAGGTCCAGGCTGTGCAGCTTCTGCACGACCGGCAGCACGAAGACCGAGGCGCCCATGACCACCTTCTGGCCCGACAGGTCCCGCACGGCGACGCCGTCCTCGCCGTGGGTGGCGCGACCTTTACGACCGGTGACGATGAATGCCTGGTTGGGGCCGGCGACCTTGATCCGGGAGATAGTGAACAGGATCAGCAGAAAGACCAGCAGCACACCGCCGCCGATCGCGATCACGAGGGGTTCCATGAGTGTCCTTCCGGTAGCTGGTGGTGGCGCCGGGCCGCTCACGCGAGGTCGTATTGCCTGGGGTCGGTGGTCAGCGGCTCGACGACGACGCTGGTCTCGCTCGGGGCGGTGATCACGAACACCTCGCCACCCGTCGGGACGGGCGTGTGCGCGGTGGCGTTGAGTTTGACGGGCTGTCCACCGAGCGTCACCCGGATCTCGCCGTAGCCCTCCGCCGGGATCGGCGTCACGACCGTGCCGATCAGCCCGATCAGGTCGTCACGCACCGGGGTGGCGTCGGTGGACATCCGGCGGGCGGCGCGCACCAGGCGCACCGTGAGCCAACCGGCGGGCACGGCCACCGCGACACCTGCCCCGGCGGCGGCCAGCAGCGGCACCGGGGTGCGGGCGTCGATGGCCGCGCTCGCGATCGCCGCGGCGAAACCGAATCCACCGAGTGCGGCCGCGATCACCTCCACCGAGACCGGCCCGTCGACGTCCAGCACGTCCAACCCGAGCAGGCCGATGGCGAGCAGGAGCACACCGAGCCCACCGATGATGAGGAACACCACCGTGGCCGTACTCATGGACACCGCCATCCTTCCCGCCGGTCGCGCGGTCGACGGTAGACGACCGTCGCAACCGCGGACGTCAGCCGATGATCCAGTTGAGGGCGCGCAGGAAGCCGACGGCGGCCAGCGAACCGAGACCGACCAGGACCACGAGCACGAACAGGCACGGCACCGCGGAACCGTGCCCGAGCCGTGGCCGGGAGGAGCCTCGTGACCACGGCCCCTGCTGTGCGGTCGGGGGCCCGGTCCGCTCCGCGGCCGCGATCAGGGCACGCAGGCGTTCCCGGGCGTCCTCGGTGGGCAGCGTGCTCTCATCGCCGGGCCACCGCAGCATCCGTAGCCGCAGCCAGGGATCGGGGTTCGCGCGTTCGAAGGCGGCCTGTTCGGCAGGTGTGAGGTCCCCGCTCAGGAACGCCCACCGTCCGGACTCGGCCAGGTTCCCGGTCTGCCGGTAGACACCGGCGAGCATCTGCCGGAGTTCGAGATCATCCGGGTGGACCGTGACGAGGGTCCGTAACCGTTGGGTGGCGGTGTGGGTGTGGCCGAGGGCAAGGTCCTGTTTGATACGTGCCAGTACGTCTGCCTTCGCCACGCTCCGATCATTGACGAGAACAGGTGCGCTACGCCACCGGTGGCCGATCCGAAAAAGATAACAAAATGATAAACGTCCTTATTGGACCGCCCATTCAACGATGGTGGCGGCGCCGAGCACCGCGAAGAACAACCCCGCGACCGCCCCACCAGTCATAGCAAAGCGTGGCAACCGTGGCAAGCGGGACAATCTTTGCGCCAGCGGCGTGAACCGTCCGTGCGACGTACCCTCGCGGGTCAGTCGGCGGACCGCACCCTCGTTTCCGCCGGCCGCCAGCCGTTCCCGTCGCCGCGCATGTTGCCGTGCCTGCCGCTGCGCCCGGGCGGCGGCCACGGCCGCCCGCTCGGCCTCCGCGGCAGCGATCAGCTTGTCCAGACGCGAGCGCGCGTACGCGGTGGCGGCCAGGCCGGCGCGATGCGGCCAGCGGACTTCGCGCAGCCGGGCGGCCGCCGACGGGAAAGCGCGCTCGAACGCGGAGGTGTCGTCCGCGCTGGCACCGATGGTGAGGTAGTCCCAGCGGCCTGCCTGCACCCGGTTGCCCACGGTGCGATGTACCGCCGCCAGCCGCCGCCGCAGGTCCAGATCGGTCGGGTAGGCGGCGACCAGGCTGCTGAGGCGTTGGATCGCCGGATGGGTGTAGCCGCGAGCCAGATCTGCGGCTACCCGGTCAAGGACGAATGTCTTGGCCATGCCCTCACTATGACGACTGAGCGATCCTTCAGTCCAGTCACCGTTTCGGCGTGGCTACCAGTAGTAACGGCCGAGGTGGTACTCGTCCGAACCGCGCAGCCGCATTCCCGACCTAGCGCCTCGAACATTCATATTCCAGGCGCGACCGTAAACACGGTGGGTATACAAGAGTCCACCGTGGCGTAACGGATTGCGCTCGCCGACCACCGGCCGGGGATAGTTGTGATAGTAGTCACTCCGAATAAGAGAGTCCGGACCGGGGTACCCCGGTCCGGACCCTTGCACGCGCGCGTCCGCCAGCGCCAGCGCCAGCGCCAGCGTCAGCGTCGCGCTCAGCTTCCCTGGATGAACGCCTCCACCGCTGCGTGGGCCTCGTGGTCGGTGTACTGCACCGGCGGGGACTTCATGAAGTACGACGACGCGGACAGCACCGGGCCGGCCATGCCGCGGTCCTTGGCGATCTTCGCCGCGCGTAGCGCGTCAATGATCACGCCGGCGGAGTTGGGCGAGTCCCACACCTCCAGCTTGAGCTCGGCGCTCAGCGGCGTGTCGCCGAACGCGCGACCCTCCAGCCGGATGTACGCCCACTTGCGGTCGTCCAGCCACGGCACGTGGTCGGACGGGCTGATGTGCACGTCGCTGCGGGCCATCTCGTGCGGGACCTGGGAGGTCACCGACCGGGTCTTGGAGAGTTTCTTCGACACCAGCCGCTCCCGCTCGAGCATGTTCATGAAATCCATGTTGCCGCCGAAGTTGAGCTGGTAGGTGCGCAGCAACTCCACCCCGCGGTCCTCGAACAGCTTGGCCAGCATCCGGTGCACGATAGTGGCGCCGACCTGGGACTTGATGTCGTCGCCGACGATCGGCAGCCCGGCGGCGGTGAACTTGTCCGCCCAGACCGGGTCGGAGGCGATGAACACCGGCAGCGCGTTGACGAAGGCGGCGCCGGCGTCGATGGCCGCCTGGGCGTAGAACTTCGCCGCGTCCTCCGATCCCACCGGCAGGTAGCAGACCACCACGTCGGCCTCGGCCGCGCGCAGGGTGGCGGCGACGTTGACCGGCTCCTCGTCGGACTCGTCGATGATCTCGCGGTAGTACTGCCCGAGCCCGTCCAGAGTCGGCCCACGCTGCACGGTCACTCCGGTCGGTGGCACGTCGCAGAACTGGATGGTGTTGTTCTCGCTGGCCACGACCGCCTCGGCGAGGTCCCGACCGATCTTCTTCGCGTCCACGTCGAAGGCGGCGACGACCTTGATGTCCGAGACGTGGTAGTCACCGAAGCGCACGTGCATCAGCCCGGGGACACGTTCGGTGGGCTCGGTGTCCTTGTAGTAGTGCAGCCCCTGCAGCAGGGACGAGGCACAGTTGCCGACACCGACGATGGCGACACGGATGGAGCCCATCACGGGTCCTCCCTTTCTGATCTTCACCGCTCCGGCGTCTCCGAAGGCGGACTGGCTTGGCGATGTGTGTACGGAGT
>SLSW01000143.1 GCA_007130245.1 Micromonosporaceae bacterium | reverse complement strand
CAGGCCGACCACTGCCAGCGGGTGGAGATCACCTGCTTCTCGCGCGGGCCGGTGGTGCGGGCCGAAGCGATGGCGCGCGACTTCTACTCCGCGCTGGACGAGGCGATCGCGAAGCTGGACCGCCGGCTGCGCCGCGCGGCCGAGCGGCGCCGGGACCACCGGCGGCGGGCGCCGGCGACGGTGGCGGCCGCCACCGCTGACCTTCCGGTCGCAGCCTCGGACGGCAACGGACAGGTCGCGACCGCTCCCACCCCGACCGAGGTGGCGGCGGACGCAGCGGTCGCCGACGCCGCCGCGGCGGACGGTGCCGACGACTACCGCCCCGGGCGCATCGTGCGGGAGAAAGAGCACTCCGGCGAACCGATCACGGTCGACGACGCGCTGTTCCAGATGGAGCTGTTGGGACACGACTTCTACCTGTTCCAGGACAAGGAGTCCGGCCGCCCGAGCGTGGTCTACCGCCGCCGCGCGTACGACTACGGGGTGATCAGCCTGGCACCGCCGACAGCATGACACGCTCCGCGCCCGCGGCCGGGGTGCAGATGGGCCGATGGTCCGCCTACCATGGTGGCGCGGACCGTCGAGGGAGTGCTGAGAACCCGTGCCCATTCTGGAGAAGATCCTCAACGCCGGCGAAGGTAAGCAGGTTCGCCGGCTCAAGAAGATCGCCAATGCCGTCACCTCGATCGAGGAGGACTACACCGGCCTGACCGACGCGGAGCTCCGGGGGCTGACCGACCAGTACCGTGAGCGGCTCGCCGACGGTGAGGCGTTGGACGACCTGCTGCCGGAGGCGTTCGCCACCGCCCGGGAGGCGGCCCGCCGGGTGCTGGGCCAGCGTCCGTTCGACGTCCAGGTGATGGGCGGCGCGGCACTTCACTACGGCAACATCGCCGAGATGAAGACCGGCGAGGGCAAGACGCTCACCTCGGTGCTGCCGGCGTACCTGAACGCGCTGACCGGCGACGGCGTGCACATCGTCACCACCAACGACTACCTCGCCCAGCGCGACGCCGAGTGGATGGGGCGCGTGCACCGGTTCCTCGGCCTGACCGTCGGCGTGGTGCTGCCCGGCCAGTCACCGGCCGACCACCGCGCGGGGTACGAGTGCGACATCACCTACGGCACTAACAACGAGTTCGGCTTCGACTACCTGCGCGACAACATGGCGATGTCGGCCAAGGACCTGGTGCAGCGCGGCCACCACTTCGCGATCGTCGACGAGGTGGACTCGATCCTCATCGACGAGGCACGGACCCCGTTGGTGATCTCCGGTCCGGCCGAGCACTCACAGCGGTGGTACAAGGAGTTCGCGCAGGTCGCCAAGCGCCTGCAGCGCGGCGAGAACGGCTCGGGTGACTACGAGGTCGACGAGGCCAAGCGCACGGTGGCGGTCACCGAGCGTGGGGTGGCCAAGGTCGAGGACCGGCTGGGCGTGGACAACCTGTACGAGTCGGTCAACACGCCGCTGGTCGGCTACCTCAACAACGCGATCAAGGCCAAGGAGCTGTACCGCAAGGACAAGGAGTACATCGTCAACGACGGCGAGGTGCTCATCGTCGATGAGTTCACCGGCCGTGTGCTGCACGGGCGCCGGTTCAGCGAGGGCATGCACCAGGCGATCGAGGCGAAAGAAGGCGTCGCGATCAAGCAGGAGAACCAGACGCTGGCCACGATCACGCTGCAGAACTACTTCCGCCTCTACGACAAGCTGGCCGGCATGACGGGTACGGCGCAGACCGAGGCGAGCGAGTTCAACAAGGTCTACGACATGGGTGTGGTGCCGATCCCCACCCACAAGCCGATGATCCGCGCGGACCAGTCGGACGTGATCTACAAGTCCGAGAAAGCGAAGTTCCACGCGCTGGTCGAGGACATCGTGGAGCGCCATCACCAGGGCCAACCGGTGCTGGTGGGCACCACCTCGGTGGACAAGTCCGAGATCCTGTCCACGCTGCTGGAGCGCCGGGGCGTGCCGCACAACGTGCTGAACGCGAAGTTCCACGCCCGTGAGGCGGAGATCATCGCGCAGGCGGGACGTCGGGGAGCGGTGACGGTGGCCACCAACATGGCCGGCCGCGGCACCGACATCGTCCTCGGCGGCAACCCGGAATACCTGGCGGCCGCCGAGGTGCGCCAGCAGGGACTGGATCCGGTCGAGCACCCGGAGGAGTACCAGGAGGCGCTGGTCGAGGTCGCCCGCAAGTGGGAGGGCGTGTGCCAGGCCGAGGCCGAGGATGTCATCCGGGCCGGCGGCCTGTACGTCCTGGGCACCGAGCGGCACGACTCGCGGCGCATCGACAACCAGCTGCGCGGCCGCTCCGGCCGGCAGGGTGACCCGGGCGAGTCGCGTTTCTACCTGTCGCTGCAGGACGACCTGCTGCGGCGGTTCCGCGCCGGGGCGGTGCAGTCGGTGATGGAGCGCCTCAACATCCCCGACGACATGCCGATCGAGTCGAAGATGGTCTCGAAGCAGATCAAGGGCGCGCAGACCCAGATCGAGAGCCAGAACGCCGAGGCCCGCAAGAACATCCTCAAGTACGACGAGGTGCAGCACCAGCAGCGCCAGGTGATCTACGCCGAGCGGCGGCGGGTGCTCAACGGCGAGGATCTGCACGAGCAGATCCAGCACATGCTCGACGACGTGGTCGGGGACTACATCAGTGGCGCGACCAGCGAGGGGTACGCCGAGGACTGGGACCTGGACCAGCTGTTCAGCGGGCTCAAGCAGCTGTACCCGATCGGGTTGACGATCGAGGACCTGATCGAGGAGGCCGGCGGTGACCAGACCATGCTCGACGCCGACTTCCTGCGCTCGCGCATCCTCGAGGACGCCCGCACTGCATACCAGCGCCGCGAGGAGGAACTTGGCGCACCCGCGATGCGGGAGTTGGAGCGCCAGCTGCTGCTGAAGATCATCGACCGCAAGTGGCGCGAGCACCTCTACGAGATGGACTATCTCAAGGAGGGCGTCGGCCTGCGGGCGTACGCCCAGCGCAACCCGGTGGTGGAGTATCAGCGCGAGGGCTTCGCGATGTTCACCACCATGCTGGAGGGCATCAAGGAGGAAACGGTCCGACTGCTGTTCCACGTTGACGTGCAGGTGCAGCCGTCGGCGACTGCGCCGGCGACCCCGGCGGGCACACCCCGACCCGCCGTGGACGCCGGGGTGCAGATCCAGGCCAAGGGCCTCGGCACCGGGCCTCCACCCCCGTCGGCGTTGCAGTATTCATCGCCGACCATCGACGGCGCCGCCGGCACCGGTGGGGTGGCCGTGGAGCGGGAGCAGGACCGCAGCGCCGCACCCGCGCTCGGGGTCGGTGCCGGCGGCACGGACGGCGCCGATGGCCGCGGTGGTAGCGGCGCCCGGCCACGCGGCTCCGGGGGCGGAGCGCCGCCGGGCACTGCCGGGGAGCGTCGCCAGCAGGCGCCCGGCCAGGTGGTCGGCTCGGGGCCGTCGCGGAACGCGCCCTGCCCGTGCGGGTCAGGCAAGAAGTACAAGCGTTGCCACGGCGCCCCCACCGGCACGGCGTAACGGCCTGACTGGCGCGGGGCCGGTCACAGCAGCCGGGCGACGTGGCAGTGCCAGCGCCCGTGCCGGCGCTCGAGCCGGAACGCGGCCGCGAAGCACCGGTCGCCGGCGGCCACGCCGCCGTTCGAGCCGCCTGGCGTACGGGGCGCCAGCACCGCGCTGATCTCGGCGACACCGGGCCGGGGTTCGCACACGCGCATCCGCCGCAGGACCACCACGCGCTGGGCGCCGCCGGCCGCGGTCAGGCGTCGGGACCCGTGGGTCATGGCGTTGAGGATCGTCGCCGCCGCCAGCGGATCTGACAGTGCCCGGAAGTGTGCCACCGGCCGGTAGCCGTTGAGGATCTCCAGGCACGTGTGCATGAACCGGTGCGCGGCGTCCCTGGTCTGACCGGACGTGCCGACGGGCGCCGGTGCCGGCGACGGTGGCGGCTGGCGGCGGGTGGAGCCGCCGGGCGGGGCCAGCGGCGGCTGCGCCGGCGACGGAGGCCACGCCCGCGCACCGACCTCGTCCTCGAACGGCGGGTCGCATGCCGGCGCGGGCCGCAGTCGGACTCTCGGCGCGGTGGCCAACGTCGTCATCGAAGTCTCCCTCCGGTTGGCCCGGCTGTTTCGCGGGCTCGGCATGATCTTGCGTTTGCCTTCGTTTGCCTTCGACAACGTAACACTTAATCGTGACTGTTCGTCAACGGGTGTCGACTGATCGCAACGGCCGCCCCGGTGCCGACGTATGTGGGCAGCGGCCGTCGAGGCTCCGCGACGATCGGACCACGGCCACCGGCGGCCGGGACGTGCGACGACGCGGGTGCGCTACTCGGACTCGCGGTCGACCAGCGGGTTCTCCTGCACCCAGGCGGCGGTCTCGGCGTACTTGGCCTGGATGTACTCCTCCAGCTTGGCCCGCTCCACCCGCCACTGGCCCCGACCGCCGATCTTGATGGCGGGAAGCTCACCGGAGCGCACCAGGTGGTAGACCTGCGAGTCGGAGACGTTCAGCTCCGCGGCGACGTCCGACAACTGCAGGAACCTGGACTCCATCGCTTCAGTTTGCCATCGTTTGCTTCTGTACGACGGACGAGGTGTGCCCGGTCACTGTCCTTCCGGCCTGTCCGCCCCGTCGCGGTGGCGCCGGTGGGCTACGGTGCCGACATGAGCCCGACGATGCGGGTCTACGTGCCGGCCACCGTCGCGACGTTGGCCCGGCTGCGTGAGGTGGGCGAGATCGCCGCCGCGCACGGCCACGCGGTCACCCCGGCGCTGCGGGAGTGGTATACCGACGCGGACGCCGAGGAGCTGGCCTACGTTGCCTACACGCGGGCGGCGCAGGACGCGCTGCGACTGTTGCGTGCCGATCCGGCCGCCCCACGGCGACGGGTGGTGATCGCGGCGGATCTGCCCGCGCAGTATGCGGGGGAGCCGCTGGGCAGCAGCACGGTCCGGTTGGCGGCACCAATGTCGCGGGCGGCGGTGGCCGCCATCCACCTCGATGGCGCCGGCGCCGTGGCCGATGTGGCCGCGGCCGCGGAGGCGGTGGCCGCCGCCGAGCAGGGTGATCTCGACGCGCAGCTGGCGGTCTCCGGCGCCGAGGAGCACGAGCTGGAGTGGTACGACCCGTCCGAGCTGGATCAGCTGGTGGACTGAGTCTCCTGATCGGCTGGTCCGGCGGCCTCGTCGGCTGGTCCGGCGGCGCGTGCCGGCATGGTGCGCCCCAGCAGGACGATCGCCACCAGGGCGCCGACGAACAGCACCACCAGCGCGTGGTTGAGGCGGGTCGTCGTCAGGAACTCCTGCACCACCCGCTCGTCCGGGCTGAGCTGGCCGAGCAGCTGGAACAGGCGGGCACCGCCGATCTGGGTGGCCACCTCGGCCAGCAGGGCCAGCAGCCCGGGGACCGCTCCGGCCACCAGATATCCGGGCCAACCGACCCCGGACGACCCGCCCCGGCGCAGGTAGACGTACCCGATGGCGCCGCCGGCAGCGCCGGCCACCACCGCCACGCTGAGCACCACCCAGGTGCTCGCGGTCAGCAGGCTCTCGGCGGTGTCCCGGGCGCCGAACAGCGTCTGCAGATCCGCGTCGAAGACGCCGGCCACGAACCGGGCCGCGAACGCCGCCAGCGCACCGGCCACGCCGGCGGCGAGCACCGCCCGGTGGCGGACACCGGCCAGCAGGCCCCCCAGCGCACCGGTGGCCGCGAGCGTGCCGGCGAGCTCTCCGACCGCCGGCAACGTGCCGTACCCGACGGCGATCACCACCGCGAGCGCCGTACCCAGCGCGAGACCGGCGGCGGTGCTGACCGCCAGGCGCGGTGCCAGGCGCTCCCGCACCGGCCCGGCGCGGCGGCCGAGCAGGTTCACCGCGGCCAGCCCGATCGCGGCGCCCGCGACCAGGGTGGCGGCGACCAGTTGTGGAAACTCCAGGGCGATGCGCGCCAGGGTCACCGGCGTCAGCGGCGGCGAGTCACCGACGGTGAACCGCGCCGAGGTCACCATCGCCAGCAGCCACACCATCGCGAGCAGCGCGAGTGTCCCCGCCCCGGGCGCGCGCGTCGGCGGCGCACCGGCGCCGTGCCCGTCGCTGGTGCGCCAGCGGCTGTTGGTCGGGGCACACATGTGCGTGCGAGGATACCAACGGGGGAGAAACCCGTGCTCGCCAGAGTTGTCGAGATCGAGGAGACTGTGATGGACGCCCTGTTTGCCGTGCCGGAGCCACGCAACGAGCCGGCGCGCGACTACGCCCCGGGGACCCCGGAGCGGGAGAGTCTGCAGCGACGCCTGGCCGAGCTCGCCGCCGATCGCGTGGACCTGTCGACGACCATCGACGGAGTGCAGCGGATGGGCGGCGGCGAGCCGATCAACGTGGTCATGCCACACCGGCACCGCCATGTGCTCGGCGTGATCCACAACGCCACCACCTCCGACGCCGCGGACGCGGTGGCCGCCGCGAAGCGGGCGGCCCCGATGTGGCGGGCAATGTCGTACGAGGACCGGGCGGCGATCTTCTTGCGGGCGGCCGACCTGCTGTCCGGTCCGTGGCGGGACACCATCAACGCCGCCACCATGCTGGGGCAGTCCAAAGCCCCGGTGCAGGCCGAGATCGAGGCCGCCTGCGAGTTCGCCGACTTCCTGCGGTTCAACGTGCATTTCGGGCGCCGGCTGCTGGCCGACCAGCCGATCTCGGTGCCCGGGGTGTGGAACCGGATGGACCACCGGCCGCTGGAGGGTTTCGTCTACGCGGTCACACCGTTCAACTTCACCGCCATCGCCGGCAACCTGCCGTCGGCCCCGGCGCTGATGGGCGTACCGGCGATCTGGAAGCCGGCGCCCACCCAGCAGTTGGCGGCCCACTACACGATGCGGCTGTTCGAGGCCGCCGGCCTGCCGCCCGGTGTGATCAACATGCTGCCGGGCGACGGCAAGGCCGTCTCCGACGTGGTCCTGACCGACCCGGATCTGGCTGGCATCCACTTCACCGGCTCCACCCAGACCTTCCAGCTGTTGTGGCGCACCGTCGGTGAGAACATCGCCAACTACCGCAACTACCCGCGGATCGTGGGGGAGACCGGCGGTAAGGACTTCGTGATCGCCCATTCCAGTGCGAACGTGGACGCACTGCTGACCGCGCTGGTGCGGGGCGCGTTCGAATACCAGGGCCAGAAGTGCTCGGCCGCGTCCCGGGCGTACATTCCACGGTCGCTGTGGGACGGCGGCCTGCGGGACCGCCTGGCGGCCACCGCTGAGGAGGTCCGTTACGGCGACGTGGCCGACTTCACCAACTTCGGCGGCGCGGTCATCGACGCCAGGGCGTTCGCCAAGCACGCCTCCGCGCTGGATATGATCGCGGGCTCCGACGCATGCACCGTGATCGCCGGTGGCACCTGCGACGACAGCGAAGGGTGGTTCGTGCGCCCCACGGTGGTGGAGTGCACCGACCCGGAGCACAAGCTGTTCACCACCGAATACTTCGGCCCGATCCTGGGGGTGCACGTCTTCGACGACGACCGCTTCGAGGACGTGGTGCGTCAGGCCGAGGCGGTGGCGCCGTACGCGCTCACCGGGTCGGTGTTCGCCGACGACAAGCGGGTGGCCGCGTGGGCCAGCGAGGTGCTGCGGTATGCGGCGGGCAACTTCTACCTCAACGACAAGCCGACCGGCTCGATCGTCGGGCAGCAGCCGTTCGGCGGTTCCCGCGCCAGCGGGACCAACGACAAGGCCGGCTCCTGGCAGAACCTCATCCGGTGGGTGTCGCCGCGGGTGATCAAGGAGACCTTCGTCCCGCCGACCGACCACACCTACCCGCACATGCACTGAACCCGTCCTGGCGAGGGCGCCCCTGCTCAGGCTGTGTGCGTTGAGCGGGGCGCCCTCCTGCGAGCGGGGCGCGGTACGGTGACCGTGTGGTAGACGTGCCTGCTGGCGATGGTGCCAGCGCCTATGGAGAGCCCAGCTTCGGCGAGCAGGGTGGCAAGCTCAGCTACGGCAGCTATCTGCGGCTGGACCAGCTGTTGTCGGCGCAGGCGCACCTGTCGGATCCGCCGGCGCACGACGAGCTGCTGTTCATCACCATTCACCAGGTCTACGAGCTGTGGTTCAAGCTGATCCTGGCGGAGCTGGGCGACGCGCGGGACCGGATGATGGCCGGCGAGACCTACCTGCCGCGGTTGCGGCTGGAGCGGTGCCTGACGATCCAGCGGGTGCTGCTCAGTCAGGTCGACGTCATCGACACCATGACCCCGCAGGATTTTCTGCAGTTCCGCACCAATCTGGCCCCGGCGTCCGGTTTCCAGTCCGTGCAGTTTCGGGAGATCGAGTTCCTGTCGGGGCTGAAGGACCCGGGCTTCCTGGACCGCTTCCGGGGGCTGAGCGACGACCAGCGCCAGCGGCTGGGGACCCGGTTGGCGGAGCCGTCGCTGTGGGACGGTTTTCTGGCGACGTTGCGGCACAGCGGGTTCGCGGTCGACAGCCGGGAAGACAGATTCGCCGCGTATGAGAAGATCACGCATGATCGGGCGAATTATGGCTTACTGTGGGGTCTTGCCGAAGCGCTGTTGGCTCACGACCAGTCGTGGTCACTGTGGCGTGCGCGACACGTGTTGATGGCGGAACGCCAGATCGGCACCAAGGCGGGCACCGGTGGCTCCAGTGGCGGCAGTTACCTGCGTTCGCGTGTTGAGCTGCGATTTTACCCAGAGCTGTGGGAACTTCGCAGCCATTTGTAGGCATCCGGGCGGGACAGTCGGTCACGGACGGTTCACAGTAGAAGCCCTATTGTGGAGATGCGGAAATAGTGGACATCCTGCCGCTGAGGTGGCAGCGTAGAGGCATGGCACAGAGCGGAATCAACGCAACCGCGGCTGCCCTGCTGGGGCTGCTGCACGAGGGACAGATGACCGGCGGCCAGCTGATGGCGACCGCCGAGGCGCGGCTGGGGCGGTACTGGTCGATGACACGCAGTCAGGTGTACCGGGAACTGCCGGCGCTGGCGGAGAAGGGCTACGTCAAGCCGGGCCGGCCGGGCCCGCGGTCCAGCCAGCCCTACACGATCACCGCCGCCGGCAAGCGCGCCTTCCAGCGCTGGCTGGCCGAGGAGCCCAGCCGGGACGCCCTGCGCAACTCGGTGGCGCTGCGGTTCGCCTTCGGCGACATGCAGACCCCGAAGCAGCTGCAGGAGTTGCGCGACTACGCGGTGGACTACCACAACCAGGAACTCTCCATGGCCCGCGAGCAGGCCAAGGAGGCGAGGAAGGAGGGCGACGAGTACGGCGCCACGGCGCTGGACTTCGCCATCAACTACAACAAGGCCGCGCTGAGCTGGCTCAAGACCGCCCCCGGCAGTTGAGGCGTCCGGCGGTCCGGCGCCGGGCGCACCGGCGGCTGCGGGCGGATGTGCACCGCGTCGCGTACTGTTGGTGGACGTGAACGTCACCGACTACACCGATGAGCTCGACCGCCTCGACTCGACCCTGCGGGGGATCGAGGCGGTGCTCGACCTGGACCGGTTACGGAGCCAGCGGGCCGAGCTGGAGCAGGAGGCGTCGCAACCGGACCTGTGGGACGACCAGGCCCACGCCCAGCAGGTCACCTCGAAGCTCTCCCACATCACCGGTGAGATCGCCAACCTTGAGGCGCTGCGCCGGCAGCTCGACGACGCGCGGGTGCTGCGGGAGCTGGCCACCTCGGAGGATGACGCGGGCTCGCTGGCCGAGGTCGGGGCGGAGATCGAGTCGCTGTCCAAGGCGATCGGCGAGCTGGAGACCCGCACCCTGCTGTCCGGCGAGTACGACCCGCGGGAAGCGGTGGTGGCGGTGCGCGCCGGTGCCGGCGGTGTGGACGCGGCCGACTTCGCCGAGATGCTGATGCGCATGTACCTGCGCTGGGCCGAGCGGCGAGGCTACCCGACCGAGGTCTATGACATCTCGTACGCCGAGGAGGCGGGGATCAAGTCGGCCACGTTCCAGGTCAAGGCGCCGTACGCGTACGGCACCCTGAGCGTCGAGGCGGGCACCCACCGGCTGGTGCGCATCAGCCCGT
>SLSW01000149.1 GCA_007130245.1 Micromonosporaceae bacterium | reverse complement strand
GCAGCATCCCGAAGTTGGGCAGTTCGCCGTCGACCTCGAACTCGTACTGATAGTCGTCCATGACGATGTCGGCCGGGTCGAACTCCATCTTCATGCCGTGCAACTCCCGCAGGTGCTGGAAATCCATCGAGTTGCTCAGCAGCACGAACGGGTCCACGTGCCAGCGGCGGGTCTCGTAGGCGCGCACCTCCAGCTCATCGCTGGGGTGCTTCGGGAACGCCGGCACGTCGTAGAGCGGCTCGGCGCCGTTGAACGCCCAGATCAGACCCAGCGACTCCGCCACCGGGTAGGTGAACAGCCGCGCCTGCGGGGGGATCCGCTTGACTCCGGCCGGAATGCGGGTGCAGGCGCCGTCCGGCCCGTACTGCCAGTGGTGGAACGCGCAGCGGACGTCGTTGCCCTCGACGTCGCCGACGGACAGGTCCGAACCGAGGTGCCGGCAGTAGGCGCTGTGCACCCGGGCTGCGCCGTCCTCGCCGCGGTAGACCACGACCCTCCCGTCGAGAAACTCCTTACCGACCAGCGTCCCCGGCGCGACCTCGCTGCTGAGGGCGACCGGGAACCAGCACTGCGAGAACCCGCCCTCGCCTTCGGGCGGGATGCCCCGGGATGCTGACCCGTGGGCGGTCGTCGTCGACATGACATCCTCCTGTGACTTGGCGTGAGCTGCCCTCAGGTGAGGGCGGCCGCTCCGACGGCGTGGTCCTGGCTGTAGTGCCCCCCGGAGATCCCCATGCCGCCGACGCAGGTGCCATCGACGACGACCGGGAAGCCTCCCGGCAACAGCGACACGTCCGGCGAGCCGGTGAAGGCACCCGGAAGCAGCGGGTCCTGCCCGAAGCTCTCGGTGAGGCTCTGGGTCGAGGCGGCGAAAGTGGCCGAGGCGACCGCCTTGCGGCGGGCGAAGTCGGTGGCGACGAAGCCGAGGCTGCTGCTGCGTGCGGCGGCCACCAGGTGCCCACCCTGGTCGACCACCACCACCGCGACCGGCATGGAGCGCTCGGCGGCTTCGTGGTGGACGCGGCGCACCAACTGGAGTGCGTGCTCAACGCTCAAGGCGGTCACGACGGAACCTCCCGGTTCAGATGAGGGTACAAGATCTTCATACAATCTGATACTACAACCGGTCTCCCCCGCGGTCAATACGCGAAGCGGAGCTCGTCGAGCGTCGGTACACGCGCTAGGCTCTCCGGTAAGTTTGTCTGACAAGTTTGTATGCATATGCTGGGGAGAGGAGACCGATGCCGCGCTCGTCCGCACCTGACCTGGGTGGTCGCGGGCGGTCCACCGCCGTCGACCGGGTGGTCCACCTGATCCGTCAAGGTGTCAAGCGTGGGCGGTACGCCCCGGGTCAACGGCTGCCCGAGGCCGACCTGACCAGAGAACTCCAGGTCAGCCGCGGACCGTTACGGGAGGCACTGTCCCGCCTCGCTGCCGAGGGCGTCCTCGAGATCGAGCCGTACCGGGGGGCGATGGTCCGCCGGCTCACCCGCGCCGACGTCGAGGACCTCTACCAGGTGCGAGAGGTCCTCGAAGGCCAGGCGGCGGCGCTCGCCGCCCGCCGCATCACCGAAGGCGACCGCGCCGAACGGCTACGTCAGGCGGTGGCCGACATGACCGCCTGGCGCGGCCGCAACGACGCCGACGCCTTTGCCTACATGGACTCGAACGCCGCCTTCCACGACCTGATCATCAGCCTGGCGGACAACCAGGTGCTGGCCGACCTGATGGCGCAGCTGGGGACCAACGCGTTCCGGCTCCAGCTCACCAACGTCATGCGGGCCAATGCCCGCGAAACTTCGATCCGCGAGCACGAGGAGATCGCGGCAACCATCCTCGCCGGAGATGCCCGCAAGGCCGAGACCAGCATGCGACGCCACGTCCGTCACTCGTACGACGCCGTCATGAAGGTGTCCGACGACCTGCTCGGCTGAGCCGGCGCACCCGCCATGCCGCTCGCCGCCGGGGGTCACGCGTTCAGCCGGGCTGGCACCGGGGGCACCACACGGTGCTGCGGCCACCGACCCGGTCGCGACGCAACGGCGTGTCACACCGCGGGCAGCGCGCCGCCGGATCGTCGCGCACGCCGGTCAGCCAGTCCGGCCTCGGTGGTACGCAACCGGCCGGGATCGACGCCCGCAGCACGTGGCGCATCTGCTGGTGCAGCCGCTGGCGCTGCCCTTCAGCGAGATCGCGACACTGCTGCCGGGGGCGGATGCCGGCGCGCCACAGGATCTCGTCGGACAGCAGGTTTCCCAGCCCGGCGACCACTGTCTGGTCGACCAGCATCGCCTTGACCGCGCCCCGCCGGCCGGCCAGCATCGCCTCGAACTTGCGGCGCGACACCGTCGAGGCGTCCGGGCCGAGCTCGGCCAGCTCCCGCTCCACGGCGCCGCGCTCCAGCGCCAGCCGCAGGCCCTGCAGCTTACGCATGTCGCGGTAGCGCAGCTCACCGTCGCCGGTGACGAACACCACCCGGTCGTGCCGGTGCCGGGGCTCGTCCGCCGGCGACCAGCGCAGGTCGCCGGTCATGCCGAAGTGCAGCAGCACCGTCGGGCCGTCGGTGTGGGCGAGCAGCCATTTGCCGTGCCGTTCCGGCGCCTGTAGGCGGTGGCCGGTCACCGCCCGGTCCAGGTCGGTCGGCCGGATGTCGCGCAGCACGCCGGCGTCCAGCACCTCGACCCGTTCGACCGTGTGCCCCTCGGCGTGCTCGGTCAGCACCCGGCGGAAGCCCTCGACATCAGGAAGCTCCGGCATCGCCCACCCCCGTACGCGCGCGTCAGGGCGGTACCCCGGGAAGCGCCGCCTAACCGTCCCGGCGATCGCTGCCGGTCAGACCGGCACGGCGTAGCGCGTCGGCCACGGCGGTGTCCGCCGGCGCCCGGCCACGCTGGCGCTGCCGTCCGCCACCGCGGGCCGCACTTTTTCCGCCGCCACCGGTGCCCGGGCCGCCACCGGCGGCCGTCGCGGCCGTCTCGGCCGTCTCGGCCGTCTCGGCCCTCGCGGCCCTCGCGGCCCTCGCGGCCCTCGCGTCGTCATCCAGCCGCAGCGTCAGCGAGATCCGCGAGCGCGCCACGTCCACGTCGCGCACCTTCACCCGTACGACATCCCCCGGCTTGACGATGTCGCGAGGGTCCTTGACGAACTGCTTCGACATCGCCGAGATGTGCACCAGGCCATCCTGGTGCACGCCGATGTCGACGAACGCGCCGAACGCGGCCACGTTGGTCACCACGCCCTCGAGCACCATGCCCGGGCGCAGGTCGGCCAGCGTCTCCACGCCCTCGGCGAACGCGGCGGTGCGGAACTCCGGCCGGGGGTCGCGGCCGGGTTTGTCCAGCTCGGACAGGATGTCGGTGACCGTGGGCAGGCCGAAGGTGTCGTCGACGAAGTCGGCCGGCCGCAGCGACCGCAGCAGCGTGGTGTTGCCGACGAGCTCGCGCACCTCGCACCCGGTGGCGGTGCCGATGCGGCGCACCACCGGGTACGCCTCGGGGTGCACCGCGGACGCGTCGAGCGGGTCGACGCCGTCCCGGATGCGCAGGAACCCGGCGCACTGCTCGAAGGCCTTCGGCCCCAGCCGCGAAACCTTGCTCAGCTCCCGGCGGGAGCGGAACGGCCCGTGGGTGTCCCGGTGCGCCACGATGCTCTCCGCCAGGGTGGCGGTAACGCCCGACACCCGGGCGAGCAGCGGCCCGGAGGCGGTGTTCACGTCAACACCGACCCCGTTGACGCAGTCCTCCACCACCGCGTCCAGCGAGCGCGACAGTTTCGTCTCGGTGATGTCGTGCTGGTACTGCCCCACCCCGATCGACTTCGGGTCGATCTTGACCAGCTCCGCCAGCGGGTCCTGCAGCCGCCGCGCGATCGACACCGCGCCGCGCAACGACACGTCCAGCTCCGGCAGCTCCCGGGAGGCGTAGGCCGACGCCGAGTAGACCGACGCGCCGGCCTCGGAGACCATCACCTTGCTCAGGCCCTGCTGCGGCAGCGCCGCGAGCATGTCGCCGGCGAGCCGGTCGGTCTCCCGGGAGGCGGTGCCGTTGCCGATCGCGATCAGCTCCACCCCGTGTTCGCGCACCAGCCTCGCCAGCGTCGTCAACGCCTCGTCCCAGCGGTGCTGCGGCTGATGCGGATACACCGTGTCGGTGGCCACCACCCGGCCGGTGCCGTCGACGACGGCGACCTTCACCCCGGTGCGGTAGGCCGGATCCAGGCCCATGGTCGGCCGCGCCCCGGCCGGCGCGGCCAGCAGCAGGTCGCGCAGGTTCGCGGCGAACACCCGCACCGCCTCGTCCTCGGCAGCCTGCCGCAACCGCATCCGTACGTCGACCGACAGCTTCACCAGGATCCGGGTCCGCCACGCCAGCCGGACCGTCTCAGCCAGCCACCGGTCGGCCGGCCGGCCACGGTCGGCGATGTCGAACCGTTCGGCGATCGCCCGCTCGTAGCCGCCCGGTCCGGGCGGCGCCGGCTCGTCGTCCGGCTCCGGCTGCAGGACGAGATCGAGCACCTCCTCCTTCTCGCCGCGGAACAGCGCCAGCACCCGGTGCGACGGCAGCGCCGGGAACGCATCGGCGAACTCGAAGTAGTCGGCGAACTTGGCGCCGGCCTCCTGCTGGCCGTCGCGCACCCGCGACACCAGCCGGCCCTGCTCCCACATCCGTTCCCGCAGCTGCCCGACCAGATCGGCGTCCTCGGCGAACCGTTCCATCAGGATCGCGCGCGCCCCGTCCAGCGCTGCGGCGGCGTCGGCCACGCCACGGCCTGCGTCGACATACCCGGCGGCGGCCTGCTGCGGGTCCTGCTGCGGGTCGGCCAGCAGTGTGTCGGCCAGCGGCTCCAGGCCGGCCTCGATCGCGATCTGCGCCTTCGTGCGTCGCTTCGGTTTGTACGGCAGGTAGATGTCCTCCAGCCGCGCCTTGGTCTCGGCGGCCTGGATCTGCGCGCGTAGCTGTTCGGTGAGCTTGCCCTGGCTGTCGATCGACTCCAGGATCGCCGCGCGCCGTTGCTCCAGCTCCCGCAGGTAGCCCAGCCGCTCCTCGAGGGTGCGCAGCTGTGCGTCGTCCAGACCGCCGGTAGCCTCCTTGCGGTAGCGCGCCACGAACGGCACGGTGGCGCCGCCGTCCAGCAGGCCGACCGCAGCGGACACCTGCCGCTCTGCCACCGCGAGCTCACGGGCGATCCGCTCGGTGATCGGGGGCAACGTCTCCGGCACGCTCACTGGCACACTCCACATTCGACTCGAACGCCGGCGGGGCGGGTTGCCCGCCTCGGAGAAGTATGCCCGGCGCCGCGGTCGCGCTGCGGAGGGCGCCCCTGATCCCCTACTAATCCGGGCAGGGCGGCGTCAGGTCCCGGGTGGCGGTGGTGAAGGCGCAGCCGTAGAACGGGTCCGCCACCACCTCAGGTGTGAGAACGTCGTCGCCGGCCGGCTTCACCCCGTGCTCCACCCACGCGACCAGGTCGAGGAAGGCGCCGATGAGCTCCTCAGGTTCAAAGTCGCAGTGGCCCACGGCGCGGATGGAACGCTGCACCAGCAGGTCCGACCGGCCGTTGCCGGCGACCCGCTCGGCGTAGGTCTGCTGCATCGAGAACGGCACGAACAGGTCTCCGACGTTGTGCAGGGTCAGCACCGGCACCGGCGGGGTGCCCTGCACCACCGGCACGTTGCGCAGCCCGCCGCGGGAGCGCGCGCCCGGGTCCTGCGTCACCCGCAGCACCGCCTCGTTGAGCGCTTCCTCCTCCGGGCTCAGCTCCGGCGCGGTGTCGAACCGGTAGACGGTCTCGGAGTTGTCCACGACGATGCCGGGCGAGCCGGGCACCGTGCCGTCCTCGCCGCCGAACGTGAACAGGAAATCCGCCCAGGCGATGAAGGCCAGGTCGGTCAGCGGACGCTGCCCCCCGGAGCGCTGCTCGGTCACGGCCCGCAGGCGTTCGCCGTCCTCGTTGAGCACCAGCGGCCACACCGTCGCCAGCGCGTCGGTGATCTCCGGCACCGTCTGTTCGGCCCACTGGACCGGATCGGCCGGATAGGTGGTCTCCACCCCGGCCAGCGCGGCTGCCGCCAGGTTGAAATCGAGGAAGTAGTCGAACAGCTCGTAGTCCCCCATCACCCCGCAGAACGGCATGGCGCCGTCGTAGGTGTTCGGGTACTGCTCGATGGCGACCGCGGTGACGTGCCCACCCATGGACGCGCCGGTCAGGTAGACGCGGTCGGGCTGCCCCACGATCCCGTTGAACAGCTGGGTCAGCGCGCGGGTGTCCTTGACCCCCTGGGCGACGTTGTAGTCGTTCTTCGCGTAGCTGTAGGCGGCCCACGCGTAGCCGGAGGCCAGCAGGAACTGCCGCATCGGGTGGTTCTGGACCGTGAGCTCAGGCTGGTCGGGCACGAACCCGCGCGCCCACAGCACCAGGTCGCCGTTCCAGTGGTGCGGCACTTCGATCCGGTAGCCGGCACCGCCGTGCACGCCCCAGTGACGGTCGCTGGGCAGGCCGGGCAGGGCGTCGAACGGCAGCGTCTCCTCGTCGACGACGTACTGCGGCGGAGGACCGGCCAGTGGCGGCGACTGCTGCGCCTGGGCGGCGCCACCGCTGGCGACCAGCGCCACGGCCAGCACGGCGGCCAGCGAACGGATCAGTCGGCGAGGGGTCATCGCGGACCTCCTGCGGGGGCGAGTGCCCGCAGACTACTGAACAGTAGCTACCTGCCACAAGCCCTTCGGCTCACGCCAGGTTGGACGAACGAGGATAGGCGTCGGCCGGATCGGTGAGCACGTTGACCAGGTACGGCACCCCGGCGTCGAACGCGCGCCGCAGCGCCGGACCCAACTGCGACGGTTGCGACACCGTCTCCCCGGCGCCGCCGAGCGCCGCCACCACCTGGTCGTAGCGCAGCCCCGGCTGCAGGTCGGCGGCCACGTCGTAGCCGTACATCGACCGCATCGGATGCTTCTCCAGCCCCCAGATGCCGTTGTTGCCCACCACGATGACCACCGGCAACCGCTGGCGCACCAGCGACTCCACGTCCATCAGGGAGAAGCCGGCCGCGCCGTCGCCCATCAGCACGCACACCTGCCGGTCCGGGTAGGTGATCCGCGCCCCCATCGCGTACCCCATGCCGGTGCCGAGGCAGCCGTACGGCCCCGGGTCCAACCAGGTGCCGGGGGTGGACGGCTCCAGGTAGCGGCCGGCGTACGACACGAAGTCTCCCCCGTCGCCGATGGTGACCCCGTCCGGCTCGAGCACCTGTCGGAGCTCCCCGTACACGCGAGCGGGCAGGATCGGTTCGCTGTCGGCTCTCATCTCCTCGGCGTGCCGGGCCGCCGCGGCCTGTTCCGCCTCACGCAGGTCGGCCACCCACCCGGCGTGGTCGCGCTCCGGCGGGGTGGCCGCCAGCTCCGACAGGATCAGCCGCAGGTCGCCGGCGGGCGACGCGGCGGGGCTGACGTGGGTGGCGCGCTGCGACGGCGCGCCCACCACGTGCACCACCCGGGCGTCACCGAACTCGCCGAACCCGAGCCGGAAGTCCAGCGGTGTGCCCACCACGACCACCACGTCGGCGCCGGCCAGCGCCGCCCGTCGCGCCCGGGCGAACGCCAGCCGGTGCTCCGGCGGCAGCGCCCCGCGGCCCATACCGTTGGTGAACACCGGAACGCCGTGCGCCTCGGCCAGTTCCCGCAGCGCCGCCACGGCGTCACCGGCGTAGACGTCCGAGCCGGCGATGAGGACCGGCCGCTGCGCGCCCGCCAGCACCGCACCCGCCTTCGCCACGTCCTCCGGGTCCGGTTCGACGACCTGGACCGCGGCGGCCGACGGCGCGTCGACCTCGGCGGTGGAGAACACCACCTCCAGCGGCAGGTCGAGAAACGCCGGCCCGCGGTGCGGGGTCAGCGCCGCGCGCAGCGCCGCGTCCACCTCCGCCGGGATCTCCTCGGTGGAGGTCACCGTGGCCGCGTACCGGGTCACCGGCGCGACCAGCGGCAGGTGGTCGATCTCCTGCAGGCTGCCCGAACCCCAGCGGAACTGCGGCGCCCGGCCGCCGAGCACCAGCACCGGCGCGCCGTTGAAGTGGGCACTGGTCAGCCCGGAGATGCCGTTGGTGACGCCGGGTCCGGCCGTGAGCACCGCGCAGCCGGGCCGACGCTGCAGCTTCGCGACCGCCTCGGCCGCGAAGACCGCCGACTGCTCGTGGCGTACGTCGTAGATCGGCACGCCGGCCTGGTGCGCCGCGTCGTAGAGCGGGAACACGTGCCCACCGGAGAGCGTGAACATCTCGGTCACGCCGTACGCCCGCATCGCCGCCAGCGCCAGCGCGCCCCCGTGCCCCTCGATCCGCTGCTCGGCCATCCGCGCAGCCTACCCGCCGGTACGGACGTGATCGAGATCCCGGTTGCCGTTCACCACGCCGAGACACGTGCTGCGGACGGGCACTGGATCATGCCGGCACCGCCCCACCGCGCCGGCTGGCCAGGATGGCCAGCACCTCCCGCCGCACCGCGTCGGTCTCGGTGACGAGTCGACGATGGGTGAAGCGCACCACCAGAATTCCCATAGCGGCCAGCTGCGCGTCGCGGCGCAGATCGACCTCGCGCTGGCGCCGGTCGGCGTGCACCGAGGCGCCGTCGAGCTCGACGTTGACCATCTCCCGTTCGGCGTAGACATCCAGGTAGACGCTGCGACCCCCGAGACGGATCCGCACCTGTCGGCGGAACCCGGGCATACCCGGCCCGGTGAACACATGTTCGTGGCCCCAGATCTCCAGCGGACTCCGGCACCCGGCCGCCAGCAGGTCCAGCAGCCGGAGCAGCCCATTGCGGCCGGGCAGTTTCGGCGCTACCGCCGTGGCCGTCCGCACGCGTTCGGGTGTGGTCATCCGGTCGTTCACCGCACGGATCACCGGTGCGCGCCGGTCGGCGGCCGGAAGTAGCGGCCACGCCTCGACCAGCGACCGCTCCACCGGGGTGACCGGCACGCCTTGTCGCACCAGGGCGTACGGGGACTGCGGGCGGAAATCGACGCGCCGGTGGACGGTAACCCCGGGCCGGGAGCGGAGCCGCACCTCGCGCGGCACGGTAACGTGCACCGTTTCGCCGGCGGGCGGATCGTGCAGGCCCCACACGCCCAGCGCGGTCGTATGGCTCAACGCCCCGCTGCCGTCGAGCCAGGCGAGCGCGGCCCGGCGCTGGAGCGCCGCCGTCACCGGACGGGTCGCCTCGACGTACACCCCGGGCAACACCCGGCGGAGCGTGCCGCTCGCGCTCGCGCGGTCGAGGACCCAGTGCGGAACGACCTCGGTCGCGTCCCGGCGCGTCACCATCCCGCCCCTGGCATGCACCAGGGTTCGCAGCACAGGGTTCATGCCCGGCACCGTGCCGGTCACGCCGCCTCGAGCGCCACGTGCCGGCCGCCGTCTGTGGATGACCGGCACCCGTGTGGACAGGCCCCGGTAACGGCCCGGATGTGCTAACGCGACGCGCCGGCCCTTGATCCAGTTCCCTTCAGCTGCTCCGGCCATGGCGTGTCGTACGGCGCACGGGAACTGGATCATCAATCAGTGGGCGGCGCAGCCGGGGCCGGAGTAGCCGTGGGTGATCGCCGGCACGCCGAACCGTTCCGCCACCTCGGCCACGGTCTCCGGGCAGAAGAAATACCACCGCAGCCGGGCGATGCGACCGCCGCTCTGCTCGACCCGCAGCACGTTGCCGACCGCCTCCGGGGCCGAGTCGTCGGTCGGTGCCTCCCACAGCAGCACCACCGGCTCACCGTCCAGGTCGCGCACCTCGGCCCGGAACCGGACCCGGGTCTCGCCCACCAGGGCACCGTGCAGGGTGCCGGCGCGGGCCCGGTCGCGGCCCTGCTCCTGCACCATGCCGACGATCTCGCTGACCCCGTTGTCGAGGAACAGCGCCGCCACCCGGTCCAGGTCGTAGGCGGTGAACGCCTCCGCCAGCGCTTCTACCAGGGCACGGTCGGGCGCCGGCCGGCGCGGCGATACCGGGTCGGCCGGCCGCGGTGGCTTCGCCGGGTCGGCCGGCCGCGGTGGCTTCGCCGGGTCGGCCGGCCGCGGTGGCTT
>SLSW01000373.1 GCA_007130245.1 Micromonosporaceae bacterium | reverse complement strand
GGCCAGTGCGGCCCAGTTCACTAATTCGACAGCATAAGTACGTGCATTCGCGCCGGTCGTCGGGGATTATTTACAGTACGACCCGCCCCGGGGTCGCGAAGCGGAGGACATTTGCCGCGATGCCTGACATACGCCGCCCAGCGAGCTCGGCTGCGTTGATCCTCAACGCGACGTACGAGCCGCTGGGAGTGGTGTCCGTCCGGCGAGCCGCGATCCTCATTCTGTCCGCCAAGGCGGTGTGCGTGGCAGACGGTGACGGCATCCTGCACAGCGCCCGGCACTCGATCCCTGTGCCCTCGGTCGTGAGGTTAACCCGATTTGTCCGGGTTCCGTACCGTGCGCAGGTCGGCCTGTCCCGCCGGGCGGTCTTCGCCCGCGACGGCGGCCGGTGCGCCTACTGCCGTGCCGCGGCCGAGACCGTCGACCACGTCATGCCGCGTAGTCGCGGCGGTCGCCACGCCTGGGAGAACGTGGTCGCCGCCTGCGCACGGTGCAACCACCGCAAGGGTGACCGGACCATCAACGAGCTCGGGTGGCGGCTGCACACCGTGCCCGGGGTGCCGCGCGGTCCCTCCTGGCGGGTGCTCGGCCACCGCACGCCCGACCCCCGCTGGGCCGCGTACCTCTCCTACCGCTGACCCGCCATCCCTCGTCGATCTAGGGCTTATTCACATGATTTGATCTCAAAGTACGTGAATAAGCCCTAGATCGACGCGGTGTGGGGGGTGCCTACCCTGGGGGCATGGATGAGCACGAGGCCCGGCGGCGCGACGAGGCGGATCCGGGTCACCGGGAGATGTTCCACGTGCCGCCGGCCGACGGCGGCAACTACCCGGAGGCGGCCTACCTGGCCGGCAACTCCCTCGGCCTCGCCCCGAGAGCCACCCGCGACGAGCTGTTGGCCGACCTGGACGCGTGGGCCCAGCGGGGTGTGGAGGGGCACGTCACCGGCGAGCGGCCCTGGTTGCCGTACCACGAACTGCTCACCGCGCCGGCCGCCCGGCTGGTCGGCGCCGAGCCGGCCGAGACCGTGGTGATGAACTCGCTGACGGTCAACCTGCACCTGTTGATGGTGTCGTTCTACCGGCCGACCGGAGCGCGGTACCGCATCGTCATCGAGGACCACGCCTTCCCCTCCGACAGCTACGCGGTGCGCAGCCAGACCCGATTCCACGGCTATGACCCGGACGAGGCGCTGGTGCGGTTGCGTCCCCGCGCCGGCGAGGACACCCTGCGCACCGCCGACGTGGTCGACTACCTCGCCAAGGAAGGCGAGCGGGTGGCGCTGGTGCTGTTCGGCGGGGTCAACTACCTCACCGGTGAGCTGCTGGACGTACCCGCCATCACCGCGGCCGGGCACGCGGCCGGTGCGGTGGTCGGCTGGGACATGGCCCACGCCGCCGGCAACGTGCCGCTGCGGCTGCACGACTGGGACGTCGACTTCGCCGCTTGGTGCTCGTACAAGTACCTCAACGCCGGGCCGGGGGCGCTGGCCGGCGCGTTCATCCACCAGCGGCACCTGGCAGACGACCGGCTGCCGAGGTTGGAGGGCTGGTGGAGCACCGAGCCGGCCACCCGGTTCGAGATGGCGCCGGTCTCCCGCCCACCGGCCTCGGCCGACGCCTGGCAGATCTCCAACCCGCCGATCTTCTCGATGGGACCGGTGCGCACGTCGCTGGAGGTCTTCGACACCGTCGGCATGGCCGCGCTGCGCGAGCGGAGCCTGCGGCTGACCGGCTACCTGGAACAGTTGCTGGATGACATCGGCGCCACCGTCGTCACCCCCCGTGAGCCGGAGCGTCGCGGCTGCCAGTTGTCGTTGCGGGTGAGCAACGCGGCGAAACTGTCGCACCGGCTGCGCACCGAGCACAGCGTCATCGCCGATGCCCGCGAACCCGACATCCTCCGGTTGGCGCCGGTGCCGTTGTACAACAGCTACCACGACTGCTGGCGCGCGGCCGCGGCGCTGGCCGACCTAGGGTGGTGAGCATGAGCAGCGACAGCGACGTCGCGGTGGTGGGCGCCGGGCTGGCCGGTTGCCTGCTGGCGTGCTTCCTGGCCCGGCGGGGATACCGGGTCACGCTCTACGAACGCCGCGGCGATCCCCGCACCGGCCCCACCGAGCGGGGCCGGTCCATCAACCTGGCGCTGTCCGAACGTGGTCTGGACGCGCTGCGTCGCGTCGGGTTGGCCGAGGCGGTGCTCACCGACGCCATCGGCATGCGCGGCCGGATGATCCACCCGGTGGACGGGCCGCTGGACCTGCAGCCGTACAGCGCCGACGGGCAGCGCGCCATCAACTCCATCGGCCGCGCGGCGCTCAACATCGCGCTGCTGGAAGCCGCCACCGCCGCCGGGGCCGAGGTCCGATTCCACCACCGGCTGGTCGGGCTGGACCCCGCCACCGGGCAGATGCGGCTGGCCACCGGGGAGGTCGACGCCGCCGGTGAAGGTGCGCACAGCGAGACCAAGGAGACCGCGTCGGTGGTGCTCGGCACCGACGGCGCCGGCTCGGCGGTGCGCGGTCAACTGCTCGCCCACGACCTGCTGGCCGAGAGCCTCGACTTTCTCGGCCACGGTTACAAGGAACTCACCATCCCGGCCACCGGCGACGGCGAGTACGCCATGGACCCGCACGCGCTGCACATCTGGCCGCGCGGCGAGGCGATGATGATCGCGCTGCCCAACCCGGACCGGTCGTTCACCTGCACCCTGTTCTGGCCACACGCCGGCACCAACAGCTTCGGCTCCCTGAGCAGCCCGGCGGCGATCGAGCGGCACTTCGCCACCCACTATCCGGACGTGCCGCCGCTCGCGCCGGACCTGGTCAGCGACTACCAGCACAACCCGGTGGGGATGCTGGGCACGGTGCGGTGCGCCCCGTGGCACGCCTACGGGCGGGTGGGTCTGCTCGGCGACGCCGCACACGCCATCGTGCCTTTCTACGGCCAGGGCGCCAACTGCGCATTCGAGGACGTGGTGGAGCTGGACCGGTGCCTGGACGAGGTCGGCGACGAGTGGACGCGGGCGTTGCCGCGCTTCGAGCAACGCCGCCGCGACAATGCCGAGGCGATCGCCACCATGGCGCTGGACAACTTCGTGGAGATGCGCGACAAGGTCGCCTCACCCGTCTACCAGGCGCGCAAGAAGGTCGAGCACGCGCTGGAGCGGGCGCTGCCGGGCCGGTACGTGTCGCGCTACGAGCTGGTGTCGTTCACCAACACCCCGTACACGCAGGTGATGCGGCGGGTGCGCCGGCAGCGGTGGGCGCTGGCAGCGATCGCCGGCGGTGCCGCGGTGCTGGGCGCGGCCGCGGTCACGGCCGCGCGGAGGCGACGGTGAGCGACCCACAGGCACCGGGGACCATCGCGCCGACGGCGGCGTGGCCAGAGTCGCTGCGCGACGGCGACCCGGGCGGGTCACCGCCGCGGCTGCGCCACTTCGTCAACGGCGCCTTCACCGGTGCCGGCGCGACATTCGACAAGGTCAGCCCGGTCACCGGCCGCACCGTCGCGGAGGTCGCCGAGGCCGACGCGGCGACCGTCGATGCGGCCGTGCACGCGGCCCGGGCCGCGTTGCGGGGACCGTGGGGCGCGGCCAGCGTGCCGCAGCGGGCCGCCGCGCTGCGGCGCGTCGCCGACGAGCTCGACCGGCGGTTCGAGGACCTGGTCACCGCCGAGGTGGCCGACACCGGTAAGTCGGTGCCCCAGGCACGCACCCTCGACATCCCGCGCGGGGCGGCGAACTTCCGCGCCTTTGCCGACATCATCGCCGCCACCGGCACCGAGTCGTTCACCACCGTGACGGCCACCGGCGCGCACGCGCTGAACTACGCGGTACGCAAGCCGGTGGGCGTGGTCGCCGTGGTCGTGCCGTGGAACCTGCCGCTGCTGCTGCTGACCTGGAAGGTCGCCCCGGCGCTGGCGTGCGGCAACGCGGTGGTGGTCAAGCCGTCGGAGGAGACCCCGTCGTCGGCCACCCTGCTGGCCGAGGTGATGGCCGCCGCCGGCATCCCGGACGGTGTGTTCAATGTGGTGCACGGTTTCGGGCCCGGCTCGGCCGGCGAACACCTCACCGGCCACCCGGGCGTGGACGCGATCACGTTCACCGGCGAGACCGCCACCGGGCGGGCGATCATGCGCGCGGCCGCCGACGGGGTCACGGCGGTCTCGTTCGAGCTGGGCGGCAAGAACGCCGGCCTGGTGTTCGCCGACGCCGACCTGGACGCCGCGGTGGCCGGATCGGTGCGCTCGAGTTTCACCAACGGCGGGCAGGTGTGCCTGTGCACCGAACGGCTGCTGGTGGCCCGGCCGGTGTTCGAGGAGTTCACGCAGCGCCTGGCGAAGGGGGCCGGCGAGCTGGTGTACGGCTGGCCCAGCGGCGACGAGACCATGACCATGCCGCTGATCTCGACCGGTCACCGCGACAAGGTGCTCGGCTACTACGACCTGGCCCGCGCCGAGGGCGCCACCGTGCACACCGGCGGCGGGGTGCCGCGCTTCGGCGACGCTCGCGACGGCGGCGCGTACGTGCAGCCGACCGTGCTCACCGGTCTGGCTGCCGGCGCCCGCACCAACACCGAGGAGATCTTCGGCCCGGTGGTGCACGTGGCACCGTTCGACGACGAGGAGGAGGCGTACGCGCTGGCGAACGACACGGACTACGGGCTGGCGGCCACGGTGTGGACCCGCGACGTGGGCCGTGCCCACCGGGCCGGCGCCCGGCTGGATGCCGGGCTGGTGTGGGTCAACACCTGGTTCCTGCGGGATCTGCGCACCCCGTTCGGCGGGGTGAAGGCCTCCGGCATCGGCCGCGAGGGCGGCGCGCATTCGCTGGACTTCTACTCCGAGTTGACCAACGTCTGCGTGGAGTTGACATGACCACCCCCCAGCGCGCCGATCTTGCAGTTGTGCACGCCGCGAAATATCCGAAAAGGGGCATACTGGCCCGCACAAGTGCAAGATCGCGGGAAGAGGTGGGGGTGCGGCCGGGAGTGTGGAGAGCAGGATGAGGGTGGAAGAGGCAGCGGCGGCGCTGCGAGAGGCCTACCGCGCCGGGGTGCCGTGTGCGCCGTTGCGGGAGCGGTTGCTGCCGGTGGGGGAGGTGGACGCCGCCTACCGGGTGCAGCGTCGCATGGTCGACGGGTGGCTGGCCGACGGGCGGCGTCGGGTCGGCGCCAAGGTCGGGCTGACCAGCGTCGCGGTGCAGCGCCAGCTCGGCGTGGACGAGCCGGACTTCGGGGTGCTGTTCGCCGACATGGCGGTGCCGGACGGCGCCGAGGTGCCCGCCGGCCGGTTGCTGCAGCCGAAGGTGGAGGCCGAGGTCGCGTTCGTGCTCGGCGCTGACCTGCCGCACGAGCAGCCGACCACGGTCGATGTGATCCGGGCGACCGACTGCGTGCTGCCGGCGATCGAGATCGCCGACTGCCGCATCGCCGGCTGGGATATCTCTATCGTGGACACCGTGGCCGACAACGCCGCCGGCGGGTTGTTCGTGCTGGGCACCACGCCCCGGCGGCTGGGCGAGGTGGACCTGCGCACGTGTGGGATGGTGCTTGAGCACGGCGGGTCGCCGGTGTCGGTGGGCGCGGGGGCGGCGTGTCTGGGCAACCCGCTGCACGCGGTGGCGTGGCTGGCGGGCACGCTGGTCGCTGCCGGAGACCTGCTGCGCGCCGGGGACATCGTGCTGTCCGGGGCGCTGGGACCGATGGTGCCGGTGATCGCGGGCGCCGCCTACCAGGCCCGTATCAGCGGTCTGGGATCGGTCCGGGTGGCTTTTGCCAGCGAGGAGAGTCAATGAGTACGGGTGTGGCGGTGCTCGGGTCGGGCAACATCGGTACCGACCTGATGATCAAGGTGAAGCGGCTGTCCGAGTCGCTGCAGATGGTGGCGATGGCCGGCATCGACCCGGACTCCGACGGGTTGGCGCGGGCCCGTCGGCTGGGCGTGGCGACCACCGCCAAGGGAGTGGACGCGCTGGTGAGCATGCCGGAGTTCGCTGACGTGCAGGTCGTGTTCGACGCCACCTCCGCGGGCGCGCACCGACGCCACGACGAGGTGCTGCGCGCCCACGGACGCACCGTCATCGACCTCACGCCGGCCGCGCTCGGGCCGTACGTGGTACCGCCGGTCAACCTTGACAAACACCTGGGCGTGCCCAACCTCAACCTGGTCACCTGCGGCGGGCAGGCCACGGTGCCGATCGTGGCCGCGGTGTCGGCGGTCACCCCGGTGGCGTACGCCGAGATCGTGGCCTCGATCGCCTCGCGGTCGGCGGGTCCGGGCACCCGGGCGAACATCGACGAGTTTACCGAGACCACCGCGACGGCGCTCGAACAGGTCGGCGGTGCCGGCCGTGGCAAAGCGATCATCGTGCTGAACCCGGCCGAGCCGCCGCTGCTGATGCGCGACACCATCTACTGCCTGTGCCCGGACCAGGGTGCGGACACCGGGGCGATCGCCACCTCGGTGGCGGACATGGTCGCCTCGGTGCAGGCGTACGTGCCGGGCTACCGGCTGGCGCAGGAGGTGCAATTCGACGTTCGCGACGGCTGGTTGCTGGTGTCGGTCTTCCTGGAGATCTCCGGCGCCGGGCACTACCTGCCCGCGTACGCCGGCAACCTGGACATCATGACCTCGGCGGCGCTGCGCACCGCCGAACGACTGGCGGAGGGGCGCCCGTGATGACCGAGGTGTACGTGCAGGACGTCACGTTGCGCGACGGCATGCACGCCATCGGCCACCGCTACACCGTCGGGCAGGTGAGGCAGATCGCCGCCGCCCTGGACGCGGCCGGAGTCGCTGCGATCGAGGTGGCGCACGGCGACGGGCTGGCCGGCTCCAGCGTCAACTACGGCTTCGGTGCGGCCAGCGACGCCGAGTGGATCGCCGCGGCCGCCGAGGCGGTGCAGCGGGCGACGCTGACCACGCTGCTGCTGCCGGGCATCGGCACCATCGCCGACCTGAAGGCCGCCCGCGACCTGGGTGTGGCCAGCGTGCGCATCGCCACCCACTGCACCGAGGCCGACATCGCCGCCCAGCACATCAGCTGGGCGCGGGAGGCCGGCATGGACGTGGCCGGGTTCCTGATGATGGCGCACATGAACGACCCGGCCGGCCTGGCGCAGCAGGCCGGGCTGATGGAGTCGTACGGCGCGCACGCGGTCTACGTCACCGACTCCGGCGGCCGGCTGACCATGCGCGACGTCGCCGAACGCATCGACGCGTACCGGCAGGTGCTCGACCCGGCCACCGGGGTGGGCATCCACGCCCACCACAACCTGTCCCTCGGGGTGGCCAACAGCGTGGTCGCCGTCGAGCACGGTGCCACCCGGGTGGACGCGTCGCTGGCCGGCATGGGCGCCGGCGCCGGCAACGCGCCGCTGGAGGTGTTCGCCGCGGTAGCCGACCTGCACGGGTGGAAGCACGGCTGCGACGTGTTCGCGCTGATGGACGCCGCCGACGACCTGGTGCGGCCGTTGCAGGACCGGTCGGTGCGGGTGGACCGCGAAACCCTGTCACTGGGCTACGCCGGGGTGTACTCCAGCTTCCTGCGCCACGCCGAGCGCGCCTCGGCCACGTACGACATCGACGTACGTGAGATCCTGATGGAGCTCGGACGGCGGCAGATGGTCGGCGGCCAGGAGGACATGATCGTGGACGTGGCATTGGACCTGGTGCGGCAACGGGAGGGGGACACGTGAGCGTGGACGTCGACGCGCTGGCGGAACGGCTCGACCGGGCGCAGCGGTCGGCGGCGGCGGTGAGGCAGCTGACCGCCACCGACCAGCTGGACGTGCCGACGGCGTACCGCATCCAGCAACGGCTGGTGCACCTGCGCACCGGGCGCGGCGAGCGGCTGGTCGGGCTGAAGATGGGCCTGACCAGCCAGGCCAAGATGACGCAGATGGGCGTGGACCAGCCGATCTGGGGCCACCTGACCGACGCGATGGACATCGATGACGGCGGCACGGTCGATCCGGGCCGGTTCATCCACCCGCGGGTGGAACCCGAGGTGGCGTTCCTGCTCGACGGCGGCGGCGCACCGACCGCGGTGGCGCCCGCGCTGGAAGCGATCGACTCGCGGTACGCCGGTTTCCAGTTCACGCTGCCGGACGTGATCGCCGACAACACCTCGGCGGCCGGGTTCGTCATCGGCGCATGGCGCCCGGTGCCGGTCGGGGTGGACAATCTGGGCGTGCTGCTGGAAGTGGACGGGCGGGTGGTGCAGACCGGATCCACCGCCGCCATCCTCGGCGACCCGCGTCGCGCGCTGGCCCGCGGCCTGGACCAGGCCCGCGCCGCCGGGGTGCGCCCGGAGCCCGGCTGGGTGTTCCTGGCCGGGGCGGCCACCGCGGCGGCGGCGCTGGAGCCCGGCGCGCACGTACGGGCGGTGGTCGAGGAGCTCGGGAGCGCCAGCCTCCGGGTGGCGGGACCGGCCACGGAAGGCGGGGCGCCATGACCGGCGCGACGGTGGTCACCGGCAAGGCCACGCCCCGGGGCCGGTTCCCGCACGTGAAGGTCGCCGCCGGGTTCGTGTTCGTCTCCGGCACCTCGGCGCGGCGGCCGGACAACACCATCGCCGGCGCGCAGGTCGACGAGTTCGGCACCACCACCCTGGACATCCGGGAACAGACCCGCGCGGTGATCTCGAATATCCGCGACCTGCTGCGCGAGGTGGGTGCGGACCTGTCCGACCTGGTGCAGGTCACCACCTACCTGGTCAGCATGAACGACTTCGGCGGCTACAACGAGGTGTGGGCGGAGCACTTCGACGAGCACGGCCCCACCCGCACCACCGTGGCGGTACACCAACTGCCACACCCGCACCTGTTGATCGAGATGCAGGCCACCGCCGTGCTGGCGCCACGGCAGAAAGGAGCCGAGTGATGAGTGAACCGGCAGCCCCGTTCAACTTCATGGGCTGGATCGAGGAGAACCGGCACCTGCTCAAGCCGCCGGTCGGCAACCGGGAGGTGTACCCCGCCAGCGACGACTTCATCGTGATGGTGGTCGGCGGCCCCAACCGGCGCACCGACTTCCACATCGATCCGTACGAGGAGCTGTTCTACCAGCTCAAGGGCAACATGCACGTCAAGATCATGGCCGACGGCAAGCCCAGGGACGTGCACATCCGCGAGGGCGAGATGTGGCTGCTGCCCGCAGGCGTGCCGCACTCGCCGCAGCGTCCCGAGGAGGGCTCGGTCGGGCTGGTCATCGAGCGGGTGCGCAAGGAGGGCACGCGGGAGAAGTTCCAGTGGTACTGCTTCGACTGCCACGCGCTGGTGCACGAGGTCGAACTGCAGGTGCGCGACATCGTGGCCGACCTGCCGCCGGTGTTCAACGCCTTCTACGAGAACGAGCAGGCCCGCACCTGCGACAACTGCGGGGCGCTGCACCCCGGCAAGGGCTGATGTGACGCCGGTGATCGTTGATGTCCACACCCACCTGGTACCCAGGGGCTGGCCGGATCTGTCCGGCGCGTGCGGCGGCTCCGGCTGGCCCTGGCTGCGCCTGGATTCGGAACGCTCGGCGATGCTCATGGTGGGCGAGGTCGAGTTCCGCCCGGTCGGGCCGGCGGCCTGGGATCCGGCCACCCGACTGAGCGACATGGCCGCCGACGGGGTCGATGTGCAGGTGGTCTCGCCCACGCCGGTGTTCTTCTCGTACGAGCGGCCCGCCGATCAGGCGGTGAAGGTGGCGCGCATCTTCAACGATCTGGCGCTGGAGCACACCGCCGGCGCCGACGGGCGGCTGGTGCCGTTCTGCCAGGTGCCGCTGCAGGACCCGGACGCGGCCTGCGCGGAACTGGACCGGTGCCTGGCGGCCGGGCACGCCGGGGTCGAGATCGGCAACCACGTGGGCGAGCGCGACCTCGACGACGCCGGCATCGTGACGTTCCTGCAGCACTGCGCGCAGCGTGGCGTGCCGGTGTTCGTGCACCCGTGGGACATGCCCACCGGCGCCCGGGTGGACCGCTGGATGGGACGGTGGCTGGCGGGCATGCCGGCCGAGACCCACCTGTCCCTGCTGGCGATGACCCTCGGCGGGGTGTTCGACCGGGTGCCGGACACGCTGCGGATCTGCTTCGCCCACGGCGGCGGCAGCT
>SLSW01000152.1 GCA_007130245.1 Micromonosporaceae bacterium | reverse complement strand
CACCGACCCGACCGCTACCGCGATACCGATCAGGCGTGCGAACCGGCTCAGCCGTACCTGTAGTGGGGTGGCCGCCACCCGCGTGCCGCGGATCATGCCCGCGATCGCGCCCAGTTCGGTGCCCTCACCCGTGGCCACCGCGACGCCCCAGCCGCGGCCGCTGGTGATCACCGCGCCGGTGTACGCCATGTTCCGACGGTCCGCCAGCGCGGTGCCCTCGTCCACCGGCGCCGGCCGCTTGCGCACCGCTGTGGACTCCCCGGTCAGCAGCGACTCGTCGACCTCCAGCGCGTTGGACGTGAACAACCGCAGGTCGGCGGGCACTTTGGCGCCCGGTTCCAGCAGCACCACGTCCCCGGGCACCAGCTCCCGGCTGTCGATCTGGCGCTCCTGGCCGTCGCGCACCACCCGCGCCTGTGGCACCACCATGCCCGCCAGCGCCCGCACCGCCTGATCCGCCTTGCGCTCCTGGACGAAGCCGATCGCGGCGTTGATGATCACAACCGCGGAGATCACGATCGCGTCCAGGTACTCCTGCAGCAGCAGGGTGATCACCGCCGCGATCACCAGGATGTAGATCAGCGGGCTCTTCAGTTGCCGCGCCAGCAGCACCAGCACCGCCGGCGGTGGCTCCTCGGGAAGCTCGTTGGGTCCGTACCGCTGCTGCCGAGCAGCGACGTCGGCCGGATCCAGGCCCCGGTCGCCGGTGGCGAGCAGCGAGGCGACCTCCTCGGACGCTAGGGCGTGCCAGGCGGGGGCGCTGACCGCCTCCGCCGGGCCGGCCATGTCCCGTCCGATTGTCATATGACCACTCTGCGCTCGTGACCGACGGTGAACCAGGGCAGGAGGTCACACGTCACGCCCGTCATTGTCGCAATCGGGTCGCAGTTCCCCCTACGCGGCCGACCACGGTCCCGCTGCGGCGTTCCGGCGGTCCTGGCATCCGCCCGGATCGTGACGCACGCTGGAGAGAGCGAAGGCGAGCGGGGGGCGCCATGAGCACTGATCATGCTGCGGGCAGGGTCATCGTCGGGGTGGATCGCAGCGCCTCGGGTCTGCAGGCGCTACGCCGGGGACTCGCCGAGGCCTCTATGCGCGGCACCGAGTTGCACGCGGTCCGGGCGTGGACGTTGGCACGTGAGCTCGGCGACGAGGCGGTGCGCACGGTCATCGCCGCGTTCACCGACAGCGTGGGCCAGGTGCCGGGGGAGATCATCGTGCGGCCCGTGGTGGTGGCGGACGAACCCGGTCCGGCCCTGGTGAGCTACGCCCACCAGGAGGACGATCTGCTCATCGTCGGGGCGGGACGCGGTCGTCGCTGGAACCACCCGCTCGGCAGTGCGGTGGTGCGGCACTGCCTGACGCATGCCGTCTGCCCGACGCTGGTGGTGCCACCTCCGACGCTGACGCGCGGGAAGTCGGCCCGCGGCCTGCTGCGGGAGCTTCGCCACGACCTCGACCGGCGCCGTGTCTGGTAAGCGGGGCGTCGTGCCGCTAGCGGCGCTTGGCGGCCACGAACCGGCGTAGCTTCGACAGTGGCCAGGTGTTGATCACCTCGGCCGCCGTCAACCAGCCCCGCTGCGCCGTGCCCACCCCGTAGCGCAGGTAGTCCAGGTGCACGGTGGAGTGCGCGTCGGTGTCGATGGCGAACCGCACCCCGTGCCGCCGGGCCCGCAGCACCAGGTCGTCGTTCAGATCAAGCCGGTCCGGGAAGCTGCTGATCTCCAACGCGGTGCCGGTGCGGGCCGCGGCGGCGAACACCTCGTCGAAGTCCGCGTCGATCTCCTCGCGCCGGCCGATCTGCCGGGTGGTCGGGTGGCCGATGATCGTGACGTACGGGTTCTCGCACGCGCGCACCAACCGGCGGGTCATCTCGGCGCGGGACTGGTGAAAGTGCGAGTGCACCGCCGCCACGCACAGGTCGAAGCCGGACAGGAACTCGGCGTCCCAGTCGACCTCCCCGTCCGGCCCGATGTTGAGCTCGGTGCCGTGCAGCAGCGCCATCGGCCCCTTGCCGGCGAGCTTGCGCAGCTGCTCGCGCTGCGCCAGCATCTTCTCGTCGGTCATCCGCTGCATCGGCATGTTCTTCGCGTGGTCGGTGACCGCGTAGTAGCGGTAGCGGCGCTCGCGGGCGGCCGCGATCATCTCGGCCAGTGGCGACACGCCGTCGGTGAGGTCGGTGTGGGTGTGCAGGTCGCCGCGGATGTCGCGTTCGGTGACCAGATCGGGCAGCTCGCCGGCGAGCGCGGCTTCGATCTCCCCGCGGTCCTCGCGCAGGGTGGGCGGGATCCAGGGCAGCCCCAGCTGCTCGTACACCTCCTGCTCGGTTTCGGAGACCACCAGCGAGTCGTCCTCCACGCGGAACAGGCCGTACTCGGACAGCTTCAGGCCCTTGCGTACGGCGATCTCCCGCACCCGGATGTTGTGTGCCTTGGAGCCGGTGAAGTACAGCAGCGCCGCGCCCCACACCTCCGGCCGCACCACCCGCAGGTCGACCTGCATGCCGCCGGTGGTGCGGATGGAGGTCTT
>SLSW01000338.1 GCA_007130245.1 Micromonosporaceae bacterium | reverse complement strand
GACAGCCTCTGAACCACCCAGCAGCTCCCGGATTATGCCGCGTCCCCCACGACAGAAGCCTTACAGCGCAACCACTTCAGCACCGAACGCGGCATAATCCGCTGCTCGGCATAATGCCGCTACCACCACCTGTTCAAGCACGCCGAAGGGTCCACACTGCAGCAGCTGTCATCGGGTGTGTTCATGTGGCAGACGCCCCGCCGCCTGCAGTATGTGACCAGGCCGGAGCCGCCACTGATAGACGACGCCGACCTGTGGGACCTGCCCCCACCAGCCGGCGCCGGACCATGGGATGACACCGGCTACACGGCGGGGGTCGGCACCGCGGCGGGGGTCGGCACCGCGGCGGAGGCCCGCTGACCCATCACCCGGCGGCAGCGTCCCGGACGCGGGCCGCCGCCCGCCCGATGCGTGCGACCTCGTCCACGGTCAACGTCGGGTTGGCGCGGCGCCGCGCCAGCGCCGCATCGAGCTGTCCGACCGGGTGCCCTCCCGCGTGCCGGACAAACTCGGTGAGCAGCTCCTGTGCCATCGGTGCCAGCTCAGCCGGCAGGTGCGAACCGACCGCCGCCTCCGCCAGGATCACGGCGGTCAGCGCCACATCCAGATCGGGCGCGCCCTCGGCAGCGTTGCGCCAGTCGATCAGCACCGGACCGTCGGTGGTGACCATGACATTGTCGGGATGCAGGTCAAGGTGCAGGATCCGATCGTCCGGCCCGACCGCGCGCAGCGGCGGCACGGCGTGCAGCATCCGGTGCAGGTCGCCGAGCATTGTCGCCGCCGACGCCACCGTCACCTCGCCGGCGAACAGCGCGTGCAACAGCGTGGGACCGTGCAGACGCTGCAGGACAAGGTCCGGCCCGTACGCGTCATACACCTGCGGTGCCGGAAAGCCGTGTCCGACCACGTGGCGCATCACCGCGGCCTCCGCGGCCGTGTCACCGCCGTGCCGGTAGCGCCGCAGCACCCGGTGCTGGTCGAGCGCGAACACGTCGGCCTCACGTCCGGACCCCAGCGGTTGCAGCGCATCGCCGGTCGTTCGCGTCATCCCGGGATCACCGTCCCGCCCAGCACGCCCCGCGGCCAGACCACCGCCACCGCAGGTCACCTCCTCGTCGTGCCAGCTTCGCGCCACCGTCGCGTGCGACCATCTCAGTCGGGCTGGCAGGTGGCACACCAGTACGAGTGGCGCCCGCCCAGGCCGGCCCGCCGCACCTCGGTGCCGCAGACCAGACATGGTTGGCCGGCGCGCCGGTAGACGTACACCTCGCCGCCGTGGCGGTCCACCCGCGGTGCGCGACCCATCGCCTCGGGCGTGTGTGCGGCGTGCACAGTGTCGATGCGACCGACCGCCGCGCCCTCCTTCATCAGCGCGCACAGGTCCCCCCACAGCTCCTCCCACGCCTGCGGGGACAGCTGCCGGCCAGGCGTGGTCGGCGGCAGGCCGGCGCGGAACAGCACCTCGCTGACGTAGATCAGCCCGGTGCCGGCCACCACCGACTGGTCCAGCAGCAGCCCCGCCAGCGGCGCCCGGCTGCGACCGATGCGCCGGTAGGCGGCCGCCGGGTCGGCGTCGTCGCGCAGCGGGTCGGCGCCGAGCCGGTCGCGCAGCGCCGCCACCTCCGGCGGGTCGAACAGCTCGCACGCGGTCGGCCCGCGCAGGTCCAGCCAGTGAGTCCGGCCGGTCAGCCGCAGCCGCACCTGGCCGACCGGCTCCGGCGCCGGCGGCGCCCCGTCGGTGAACCGCCCGTACAGTCCGAGGTGGATGTGCAGCGTCAGGTCGCCCTCGTAGTGGTGCAGCAGGTGCTTGCCGTACGCCTCGACCTCGTGCAGCACCCGGCCGGACAGCCGCGCCGCGCCTTCGGCGAACCGGCCCTGCGGGCTGGCGGCGATCACCGGCCGGCCGGCGAACAGCTGCCGGTGCCGGGCAGCCAGCCGGTGGATGGTGTGTCCCTCAGGCACGTGCCACAGCGTACGATCCGACCCGTACGCCGGCTATGCCAGGTTCCCCATGCGCGACCACACCGGCATCCTGAGGGAAGCGCCCGGGCGGATGGGCGCCGGGGGACGACGCTGGGAGGTAACGCTGGAGCCGCCTGTCGGAATCGAACCGACGACCTGTGCTTTACGAGAGCACCGCTCTGACCGACTGAGCTAAGGCGGCAGGTCGCCGATCTAGTGTACGCGACCACCCCGTACCCCTCCGCCCCCCGGCCGCACACCCCCCGCCCCGGCCGCGGCGGCACGCGTGATGCGGATGTTGCGTGCAGCTACTAGCGTGGCGCGTGTGGACCCCTTGAAACGCCCCGAGAACCTGAAGCCGCAGGAGCTCGGTTTCACCCCACAGCCCCAGGTGCCGTGGCTCGCCCCGATGTTGCTGCTGCGCACCGGCGTGCGCACCGCGCTGGCGATGATCTTCGGCGCCTACCTGGACAAGCGTGAGCTGCAGGGGGCGCTGCCGGCGCGCTGGCACGAGCAGCCCGGCACCGACGGCGAGTTGTGGCTGGACTACGTCTCCGACCTCGGCGACGGCTTCAACGCCACCTACAGCGTGGCCTACCTGCTGGCGCAGCCGGAGCTGACCGTTGACGACCACGAGCTGCCGCGCGGCCAGGTGCTGGTGATGGGCGGCGACCTGGTCTACCCGTCGGCGAGCATGCGCAAGTACGAGAACCGGACCAAGGGGCCGTACACCGCGGCGATGCCGGTGCCGCCGGCCGACGGACCACGGCCCACCCTGTATGCACTGCCGGCCAACCACGACTGGTACGACGGGCTGACGGCGTTCCTGCGCGTCTTCGTCGGCCAGCGCGCCCACAGCATCGGCGGCTGGCGGCTCGAGCAGACCCGGTCCTATTTCGCCGTGGAGCTGCCGCACCGCTGGTGGCTGTTCGCCGTGGACGAGGCGTTCGGGGCGTACATCGACGATCCGCAGCTGGTCTACTTCGAGCAGGCCGCGGCCAGGCTCGGCCCGGGTGACCGGGTCATCGTGGCGGCGCCGGCGCCGACCTGGGCGAAACCGGACCCGACCGGTTACGACTCGCTGGACTACTTCCTGCGCAACGTGATCGCGCCGACCGGCGCGGAGGTCCGGCTGATGATCGCCGGGGACCAGCACTACTACGCGCGCTACGAGCACCCGGACCGGCAACTGGTCACCTGCGGCGGCGGCGGGGCCTACCTGGCCGCCACCCACACCATTCCGGAGCAGATCACCGTGCCGCCACGGGAGACGATCGTACGCAAAGCCAGCCCCCGGCGGGACTACCAGCTCGCCGCGCGTTTCCCCGACGCCCGCCGGTCACGCCGCATGAGCTGGGGCGTGTTCGGGCGGCTGCCGTGGCGCAACCCCGGGTTTTCCGCCATGATCGGCATCCTGCACACGCTGCTCATGCTCGCCTTCGCCGGCGCCGCCCAGCAGCTCACCGAGGTCGAGGAGCGGCTGCTGACGATCCCGCTGGCGGCGATGGTGCTGCTGGTGCTAGCGGCCGCGATCGGGTTCGCTTACACCCCGACCGGCGGACCGAAGACCACCCGACATTTCGTGGCCGGGTTGCTGCACGGCGTCGCGCACGTGGGGCTCGGGGCCGCGGGCGCCTGGGCGTGGCTGCAGCTGCCGTTGCACGACCTGACCTGGCCGTTGCCGCTGCTGGCGGCGGTGGTGCTGTACCTGCCGCTGTCCGGCCTGGTCGGCGGCCAGCTGGTCGCCGCGTACCTGCTGATCGCGTCGCTGTTCCGGATCAACGTCAACGAGCTGTTCGCTGCGCAGGGCATCGAGGACGCCAAGAGCTTCCTGCGGCTGCACATCGCCCGCGACGGGTCACTGACCATCTACCCGGTGGGGGTGGAGCGGGTCTGCCAGCGCTGGCGGGCCGACCCGGAGGCGGAGCGGGCGGACGCGTCCTGGGTGGTGCCGGCCAAGCCGGACTCGCTGCGCTACCGGCTGGCGGAGGCGCCCATCACGATCTCCTGAGCAGGTGCCGCCGCCGTTCGGATCCAGCTTCCTCACCCGTACGGGTGATTTGCCGCCCGCACCAGTGACACCCGCCGGGTGGACGCGTTGAGCCGGGTGTACCCGGTCTGCGAAGGGGTACCACAGACCTGCGGGGGGTGCAGGAGCCACGGCGCCGCCGCTCGCGCACCACAGGTGCGCTGAGCGCGGCGCCGTCGGCGTGTCTGGCCACGTCCGACGGATCACTCGCCGACGCGTACGGTGCCGGAACCGGCGTCGCTCCCGGCACCGGACGCGCCGGTGTCGGCGCGCGGCGGCTGCAGTGGCACCTCCCCCAACCGGGAATGCCAGTCATCGTGCAGCCGGCGACCCTCCTCACAGGCCACCGCCACCGGCCCGAGCACGTGCGCGGCAACCCTGGCGGCGGCCACACCGGCCGCCGGGTGGCCGCCAGCCGGACCAGCGCCAGCCGGACCAGCGCCGGCCGCTGCGTCCGCGGCGCCGGCGGTCAGCAGGATCACCGCCTCGGCGCTGGCCAGCACGTCGGCCACGGCCATGGCCACCGCCCGCCGCGACCGCTGCAGCCACTCGACCAATTCCTCGACGTAGGCCGCGCTCTCGCGCAGCCGACCCACCACGCTGGCCGGACCGGCGCCGGTGATGTGCCCGCGCAGCGCCGACCACTGCACCCCGTAGGCCACCGCGCCCTCGCCCTCCCACGGCGGGTGGGCCGGGATGCCGTCGAGCGCCTCGGTGTAACCGCGGGCCAGTGCCCGCAGCGGGTCCGCGGCGACCTCCATCGGCCCCACCCGCCAGCCGGCCACCGCTGCCACCGCCTCCGATGGCAGCGCCCGCACCTGGCGCAGCAGCGGCCAGACCGGGTCGTCGGCCGGCGCGCCCACGTCGGCCAGTGTCGTGTCCACCCGGTGCAGCAGTGGCCGGGCGGCCGGGGCGAGCCGGTCCAGCGCGTCGGTCACGACTGCCCCCGCTGCTCGTCGATCCGTGCGGCGCGCCAGCGGGCCGACTCGTCGGTCGAGGCGTAACCGGTGGCGGCCACCCGCAGCTCGGCGGCGAGACCGCCGAGGCGGGTGGCCACCGCCGAGGCTTCCCGGGTGCGGGCGTGCAGTGCGGCGCCGAGCTGGCGCTGCAACGCCGCGGTCACCTCACCGGGCGCGCCGGGTCGCTCCTCCCATGCGCTGCCGGGCTCGTGCGCGTCGGGCCGCGCGCCGGCGAACACCGCGGCCGCCTCCTCCAGCCGGTCCGCCAGCCGCTGCAACGCCTCCACCTAGAACCTCCCCAGCGGTGCGTAGCCGGCGAACGTCTCCGCGTACATCGTCCGCCGGGCCCACTCGGCGGCCTCGGCGGCAGCCGACACCGCCGCGTCGATGGAACGGGAAAGCTCCACATTGGTGCAGTCGTTCAGCGAACCGACCACCGTGACCTTCCGGATCGTCCCGTCCGCGCACACCTGCACCTCCACCAGTTGGTCCGGGGAGTGCACGGTCACCTCGGTCTTGGCCAGGCGGGCGTCGAACTCGGCCTGCAACTGCTCGATCCGGCGGTAACGCGCGATCGCTTCTTCGACCCACGCCTCGTCAATCTCACGCGCCATCGTCGCCTCACCGTGTCCTCGCGCCTACCCAGCGCACGGTACCTGGTCCCGGCAAGGCCGGGAAGCCCGCACGACGGTCAGCCGCGCCACACCCTGACACGTCGCCGCGTCAGCCGCGCCACAGCGCAAGCATCATCGCCTCGACAGCGATGCGGGGCTTGACGTTGAGCTCGATCGCTTCCCGGCAGTCCAGCACCGCCTCCATGCGACGCAACGTGCTCTCGGGTGTCCACTTCGCTGCCGCGGTCCTCACCATCTCGGTGCGGTCGGAGTGCACCAGCGACACCGGCGCGCCGAAGCTGACCGCGAGCACGTCGCGGTAGAAGCCGGCCAGGTCCACCAGCGCACGGTCCAGCGCGTCGCGCTGGGTGCGGGTTGCGCGGGACTTCTGCCGCCGCTCCAGTTCCTTGAGCTGGCCGGCGGCGCCGCGGAAGGCGGTGGCCGCGCCCCGCCCGGTGCCGCCGGCGCCCAGGGCCGTCTCCAGCGCCTCCCGCTCGGCCGAGTCCGTCTCCGCCACCGCCGCGGCCGCCTCGGCCTCGGCCGCCTCGATCAGGGCCGACGCAGCGTCGAAGCAGGCCCCGACCCCGGTCAGGCGGCGCGGCACCGACAGCACCGCTTCCCGGCGTTCGCGCGCCGCCGGATCAGCGGCCAGCCGCCGGGCGCGCCCCACATGCCCCTGCGCGGCCGCCGCTGCCCAGGCCGCCACGTCCGCGGGCACGGCGTCGCGGGTGTGCAGCAGCGCCGCCACCGCCGCCGACGACGGCTGCCGCAACGTGACCACCCGGCAGCGCGAACGGATCGTCACCGACACGTCCTCCGGGTGCAGCGACGGGGTGCACAGCAGGAACACTGTCCGCACCGGCGGCTCCTCGACGGCCTTGAGCAACGCGTTTCCGGCCGCCTCGGTCAGCCGGTCAGCGTCCTCGATCAGCAGCACCTGCCACCGGCCCAGCGACGGGGCGCTGGCGGCCATCAGCACCAGTTGCCGCATCTGGCTGACCGGGATCGACAACCCGTCCGGCACCACCCGCCGTACGTCGGGGTGGGTGCCCGCCAGCGCGGTGTGGCAGCCGGAACAGCCCCCGCACCCGGTCCCCTCGGTGCACTGCAGGGCGGCGGCCAGCGCGCGGGCCGCCACCGAGCGCCCGGAGCCGGGCGGGCCGGTGAACAGCCAGGCGTGGGTCATGACGGTGCGGCCCTGCCCACCCCGCACGATCTGGTCGGCGGCTGCGGCGGCACGCCGCAGCGTGTCGACCACCTCGTCCTGGCCGACCAGGCTGTCGAAGACCGGATCCGCCGCACTCATGACCGCAGCCGCGCTCCCCTCTGCGGGTCGCGGTCGGTGAGCTCACGCCGGTCGCGCCCGACCGGCTCGTGCCGCTGGTGACCCTGGAGGTCACCGTTCACGGTGCGCGCCGGCGGTGAGGGCGGTGCCCCGGCCTGCGGCAGCATGGGGGTGACCCGCTCCAGCACTGCCTCGGCGATCTCCTCCGGCGGCCGGGTGCCGTCCAGCACCAGGTAGCGGTGGTGATCCTCGGCGGCCCGGTCCAGGAACGCGTGCCGGACCCGCTCGTGGAAGGCCAGCGACTCGCGCTCCAGCCGGTCTGCGCCGTTGCCGCGCCCGGTCACGCGGCCCAGGCCCACCTCGGCGGGCACGTCGAGCAGCACCACCAGGTCCGGTTTGAGATGTCGGGTGGCCCACGCCGACAGCCAGGCGACCTCCTCGGACGGCAGCCCGCGCCCGGCGCCCTGATAGGCCAGCGACGAGTCCACGTAGCGGTCGCTGATGACCACCGCGCCGCGGGCCAGCGCCGGGCGCACGACGGTGGCCACGTGGTGGGCGCGGTCGGCGGCGTACAGCAGCGCCTCCGCGCGCGGCGACGGCGCGGCCGAGCCACCGGCACCGCCGAGCAGCATCCCTCGCAGCCGCGCGCCGAACTCGGTCGCCCCCGGCTCCCGGGTGACCACCACCTGCTGGTGCCGCGATCGCAGCGCCTGCGCCAGCCGCTCGACCTGGGTGCTCTTGCCGGCGCCCTCACCACCTTCGAAGACCACGAACAGCCCCGGCCAGGACACCGGCTCCGGGATCGACAGCGGGCGACCGCGGACCGAGCCCCACAGGTCCGGCATCACCGGCACCCCCGGCTTGTCGTCCATCTGTCGGAACGCCATGCGGCCAGCGAGAATGCCGCCGAGCCCGGCCACGAGCAACAGCACCCTGGTGTACGGGTCGGTCACCGCGGCGAATCCGAGGTCGAGCACCCGCACGCCGCCGGCGCCGGCGAGCACACCGGTCGCCGCGATCGCGACCATCAGGACCACCCGCACGCCGGTGTGCACGAACGCGAACACCCGTCCGCGCACCTCGTCGCCGACCTCGCCGCCGAGCAGCGTCATGCCGGACAGGAACGCCATGCCGGCTCCGGCGCCGACCAGCAGCGCCCCCACCACGGCCATGGACAGGTGTAGCGCCACGGCCAGCACCATCACCCCGCCGGCGGACAGGATGATGCTCATGCCGAACCACCGGCGCCGCGACAGCTCGCCGATCATCCACGGCCCGAACGTGATGCCCAGTCCCAGCCCGATGAAGATGACCCCGAACAGCAGGTAGAAGGTGGCGCTGCCGCCGCCCAGCGACTGCGCGTAGAACTGGGCGGTGCCGACCACGATGCCGCCGGCGCTGAACGCGCCGAAGATGCCGAGCACCAGCCCCCGCACCAGGCGGGTCTGGCCGATGTACTTCCAGCCGTCGACGAACTGCCGCGGCAGCGAGACTCCGGCCGGGTGCATGGTGCCGTCGCGGCCGCTGATCTCGCGGATGCCGAAGAAGACCACCATCGCGGTAGCCAGCCGGGCGACGGCGTTAAGCAGCAGCGCCAACACCACGGCCAGTTGGGCGGCCTCCTGATCCTCCGGAGCCCCGGCAGCCAGCGGCTGCAACCAGTCCGGCACGGCGCCGAGGACCCTCAGCCCCACGTCCAGGCCGGCCAGCAGCAACGCGGCCAGCACCGGGGCGATCCCGTACGTCATGGCCAGGGCGAGCTGGTTGGCCGACTCCAGCTTCGTCCGCGGCACCAGGTTGGGCACCGCGGCGTCCTTGACCGGGTTCCACACCAGCGTGATCGCCTCGATGATGAAGATCGCTATCCCCATCCAGGCGAGCACGGCCAGTTGCGGCGCCCCGAGCAGGAACGCCAGCGGGATCGAGGCGAACAGGGCAAACCGCAGCAGGTCGCACACGAGCAAGGTGTAACGGCGGTCGAACCGGTCGGCGACCACGCCGGCGACGGTGCCGAGGATCATGGCCGGGATCAGCCGGATGCCGATCGCCCCGCCGAACGCGGCACCCTTGGCCAGCGGACCCTCGACGAGGAACGTCGCGAAGATCGCGGTAGCCAGCACGCCCGCCCAGTCGGCGACCGCGGCGACCGACAGCACACCCCACAGCCTGCGGAAGGGCCGGATCCGCAGCACCGACCTGGCCGCGCTGAATCCGGACAGGTCCACCGGAGGACCGCCCGCGTGCGGCTGCCCGCCGCCCCCCGCAACACTGGCACTCATCGTGATGGCCCGCACCTCCGCCGTGACGCCCGGACCGGGCGCGCCCTGCGCCTCACTGTAATAGGCGCGCGTCGGCTGGCCACCCCGAGTTTACCCGGGCAGGCTCCTCAGGGTTTACCTGCTGGTCTTCGCTTGCCGCGGGTGGTGCTCGCCGGCTCCAACTGTCCGTGCAGGTAATCGCGCAGCAGCGTCTTCGCCTCGGTCACCACCTGGTCGTCGCCGGCCGGGTCATGCCGGAACGCCAGTTTGATGAGGGCGTCGGCGGCCTCCACCGCTACCGCGAGCGCGAACCGCACCCGGTCGCTGTCCGGCATCGCGAACCGGTCGATGAGAACCCCGGCGAGACGATCGGCGATCACCGCGTTGTTGTCGAGGCTGGTGTCGAGCAGGTTCATGTCGACCACGTCACCGAAGTGCAGGGTACGAAAACCGGGGGTGGTCCGATGCATGTGGATGTATTCGTCGAGCGCGGTCTCGACGCCGCCCCACCAGTGGGCGCCGTCGTAGGCGGCCACCTGTTCGGTCAGGCGCGTCAGGTATGCCTCGAGGTTACGTTGGGTCAGCGCCTGCACGACAGCGCGCTTGTCGGGAAAGAACTGGTAGACGGAGCCGATGGCCACCCCCGCCCGCTCAGCGAGCAGTGTGGTGGTCAGCCCCTCGTACCCGACCTCGTCCACAAGTGTCGCGCAGGCGTCCAACATGCGCTCAACCCGCGCGACGCTGCGTCCCTGCACGGGTACCCGTCGTAGCGGCAGGGTCGCGGGGAGGGCATGCTGCCGGTCGTGGACGGGCGTGGATGCGGTCACGTCGGCTTCCCCTTTCAGGTGAGGGAACGTACCTACCCCGATCACGCACGCGGATACCGGCTCGCTCAATCAGGATTCCGCGTCACCGGAGCTTCACTCAGACTAACGAAAAAGTGAGCAACGCGAATCGCTCACACCCGTGCGGGAGCCGATCACCTGCGCGGATATGCGCCGAGGGTGTCAAATGGACTCAAGCAGAAGATCCTTTTGCGGCTTTTGCGCCTTCCGGTGCGGCCGACGCGGCCCCGGCGGACTTCGTCGCCGTCCTCACGGTGGCCTTCTTGGCCGTG
>SLSW01000335.1 GCA_007130245.1 Micromonosporaceae bacterium | reverse complement strand
GCCCGTCCAGTGCCCGGGCGGCGACCTCGTCGCTCTCCGCCACGACGCCGAGCAGGATGTGCTCGGTGCCGATGTAGTCGTGCTTGAGACGCCGGGCCTCGCTCTGCGCGTTCACGACCACCCGGCGGGCCGCTGCCGTGAATCGCTCGAACATGCCATCATCATCTCAACCCCTGTCAAGACCCTGCTATTAGTAGGGGATGTCAGACAAGGAGGTGTACGAGATGGCGAGCGAGTGGGAAGAGCGCCTCGAACGTTGGCGATCGGAACTGGAGCTGTTCGCCCAGATCGAGGGGGAGCCGTGGGTGCCACTCGCCCGAGCCGGGACCGAGACCGGTGTTTCCCGTTCGACACTCCGCGTGTGGTACCGCAACGGCGAGATCCCATCCCGCGTGGTTGACGGCCCGCACGGACCGCAGCGCCTGGTCCCGCTGGAAGCGGTGATCGAGCGCGCTGGGCGGTCGCCCCGCATCCAACGTCGTGCCGAAAGGGAAGTGAGTCTCGAAGCCGAGGTTGTGCTGCTTCGAGACCGGGTGACCGAGCTGGAGCTTCGGCTCGCCGCGCTCGAGCAGCGCACGTGAACCGGCCCGGCCCAGGAGTCTTCTCGCGCCGTCGCCGGTTGGAGTTAGTAGACGGAGCGTACGTGCGCGGGCGCAGGCTCGACAGGAGCGTCCGCATTGTGCATGATTTGCTGAGGCTGCTGATGCTCGCTGATACGGACTAAAGGTCTGTATTCCAGCACTAACCTCATCCCGCCACGACTGTTCACAGGTCGTTCGTCGCAATACGTAGCCTTCGAGATCGCTGACGCGGCAAAGGAAACCACCAATGATCTGAGCTTGAAGGCCTAACCGGGGATGCTCGGAGGGAGGACGCAATGCGCAGTATCGACTGGAACTGAGCGCCTACCTGCACGCAGCCTGACCCATTAGGCTGATCACATACCAGTTCGTGCGACTTCTAGAGGGCTCCGTTGCCAAGTACAACCAAGCAGGCCAGGGCCGACCGGACACTACATCTTCTGGTCGGCCTCGTCCTCGTCCTCGGTGTGCTTGCGGCCGGAGTCTCGTCTGCAATCCTGCTGGGCGTCCACGGGGCGCCGCCGTTTGCGACGCCACCGTTAGGGATCGTTGCAGCGTTTTTCCTGTTCGTCGGCTTAGCGAATTATCTCGCCGTCCAGATTCGACTTCGAGCACACTTCCACGCAGTCTCGTGGACCGACGCAGCCATACTGATCGGTCTCGTCGTTATGCCTGTCCCGTGGTTGGTCGTCGTGGTCGCGGGCGGGGTAGCTGTCAGCAGAGTTCTGCGTCGAATTCAGCCGGTGCGCGCTGCATTTGGCGCCGCCAAGGACACCATCGTTGTTGTTGCCGGAGGACTCGTACTTTTCGGACTCGGCGTCACGGGAGGCGCTCCAAGTGCAGTGCCGTCCGTAGCCGATCTGGGCTTGGCGTTCATCGCGATGATGTTGGTGGACCAGTTGCTGACCGCCCCGGTGATTGCCCTCGCATCGCGGACGCGAATTCGAGACAGGATTCTGGCGGACTGGGACATCCAGCTGTTGATGGCGGTGGGCAGGTTCGTAGTCGTCGTGCTAGCAGTGCTGGGCTTGCAGGCGGCGCCGGAGTTGCTGTATGCGCTACCGGTGGTGGTGCTGATCGCTCACCTGTGGCACGAGCGCTGGGTGCGCACCCGGCAGGAGCGCCAGGCGTGGCAGCACCTGGCCGCCGCGACCGAGAAGTTCACCGGCGTCGACCTGGACGAGGTGGTGCACGCCGCCGTCACCGGGGGAGCGAAGCTGTTCTCCGCCGACGAGATCGAGGTGGAGCTGTGGCTGGGCCTCGACCGGCGGCTGGTGCGCGGCACCAGCAGCGAGGTCACCTTCGACGGCGACCCGGCCGACGCGCCCGTCGATGACATGAACGTCTACGCGGTGGCGCTGCACGGATACGCGGGACGTCGGGACATCGGCGCGCTCCGGCTGCGGTTCCGGGGCGAGGTAAGCATGTCGGACCGCGAAGAGGCGATGCTGAACAGCTACGCCGCCGCCCTCGACACTGCCATCCGCAACGCTGTGGCGTACGGGCACCTGGGGCAGGCGAGCAGGGTGCACGCTTACGCCGCCGCCCACGACCCGCTGACCGGGCTGGCCAACCGGCGCGAGCTGGAACGGCTGCTCAACGAGGCGCTGGCCGATCCGCGCGCCGCCGAATGCCACATCGCACTGCTGATGGTGGACCTCAAGCACTTCAAAGAGGTCAACGACGCCCTCGGGCACCGCACCGGCGACGAGGTGCTGGCCCGCATCGCCGCCCGGCTGGCCGCCTCCGTCGGTGAGTACGACACAGCGACCAGGTTCGGAGGCGACGAGTTCGCGGTGCTGCTGCGCCACGCCCACGATCCGGCCCGGGTGCGGCAACACGCCGAACAGACATTGAGCCGGCTGACCGAGCCGATCGAGATCGACGGGCTTCCGCTGGTGATCGAGGCCAACGCCGGACTGGCCCTGGCGGTCGATCCCGCGCAGGCCGGCGACGACGATCCGGACAGGG
>SLSW01000161.1 GCA_007130245.1 Micromonosporaceae bacterium | reverse complement strand
CCCTTGTTCAGTCCCAGGGGGTGACAGGGGACCCCTCTTGGGAGCAGGGAGGGCCAGCAGCGGCGGTTCCCAGAGGGCGAAGGTCACCGCGCCGCGTGGTGAGGCGTCCTCGGTCACCGCGGTCACCTCCACGCCGGTCAGCCGGGACGCGGACGCGGCCGGGTCGCCGGAGGTGGCCGACGCCAGGATGTACACCGGGTCCGGGGCCAGCCGGCGCAGCCGCCGCAGCAGGTTGGCCACGTGGGACCCGAACACGCCCCGGTATGCGTGGCACTCGTCGACGATGACGTAGGTCAGGTTGCGCAGGAAAGCCCGCCAGAGGCGGTGCCCGGGTAGGATGCCATAGTGGAGCATATCGGGATTTGTGAGGATCAGGCGGGCGTGTGCCCGGATCCAATCCCGCTCCTCGCGCGGTGTGTCCCCGTCGTAGCAGGCCGCCCGCACCGCCGGCAGGCCCAGTGCCTCGATCGCGCGCAACTGGTCACCGGCGAGCGCCTTGGTCGGCGACAGGTACAGCGCGGTGGCTCGCGGGTCGGCCAGCAGCCGCGACAGGGTCGGCAGCAGGTAGGCCAGCGACTTGCCGGAGGCGGTGCCGGTGGCCACCACCACGTGAGCGCCGTCAGCCGCCCGTACCGCGGCCTGCGCCTGGTGCCGCCACGGCGCCGTGACCCCGTGGGCCGCCAGTGCCTCGCGCAGGTCCGGCGGGACCCAGGGCGGCCACGCCACCGGCTCGCCGGCGCGCGGCGGCAACCGCTCGACGTGCGTGATCCGGCCGTCGGCGTACCGCGCCTGCAGCTCAGCCAGCAGGGTGGCCGCGTCCGCGCCGGTCGTCGTCACCCTCGCACTGTGCCACCGGTGGCGCGCGGGCGCTAACGTGCCGCCCACGTGTCCTGACTGTCTGCGTCCGGCCATGCCGGCGTCGCTGTGCGTAACCCCGGGTGCGTCCTGTTAGATGGAGTGGGTCGTCAGGAGGTCAGGAGGTGGAGTGTATGGAGCTGTCGTTGACCACTCGGGAGATCGCCGGGCATGAGGTGGTGCACGTCCGCGGCGAGGTCGACGTCTACACCTCCTCGGTGCTGCGGGAACGCCTGATCGAACTGATCGACGGCGGGGCGCGCAGCGTGGTGGTGGACCTGACCCAGGTCGACTTCCTGGACTCCTCCGGCCTCGGCGTCCTGGTCGGTGCGCTCAAGCGGCTGCGCACCACGGAGGGGGACCTGTCCCTGGTGATCACCAGTGACAAGCTGCTGAAGATATTCAAGATCACGGCCCTGGACCGGGTTTTCGCGCTGCACGACACGGTGGAGGCGGCCACCCGCGTACCCCGGACCGGTTGATGTCCACCGTCCGGCTGGCGTTCTCCGCGGCGCCGCAGTACGTACGCACCGCCCGGCTGGTCGCCGCGGCGGTGGCACGCCGGGCGGGAGTGGCCGACGACCTGCTGCACGACGTCCGGCTCGCCATGGGTGAGGCGTGCGGGCGGGCGGTGGCGCGGCACCAGCGCCACGAGTTGGACGCGCTGGTCCAGGTGGAGATGACCGACGACGGCCCGTACACGGTGCGGGTCACCGACGCCTACGACGGCGGCGGCAGCGACAACGACGACGACGGCGACGCCGCCGACCAGATGGCCGAGACGGTGCTGGCCGGGCTGGTCGACGACCTGACCGTGGACGGCGGCGAGGTGCGCATGAGCTGGCCGGTGCGGCGCCGCCTGGCCTGGCGCTGAAACGGCCCGCACGCGGCATTTGTGCCGCTGCCGCGGCGCCATCCCATGGACCGGCTGTGATGCCGGTTACCGGCGGACAGTAGAGTACCCAAGTCGTCGTTCAGTCAGGAGGGACAAAGATGTCCGGGACCACGCTCGCTGCCGATGGTGGCTTGTCCCTGACGGGTGAGAACATCTCATACATCGTCGTCGCGGCTGTTATCGCGCTGGTTGCGCTCGGTTTCGCGCTCGGGCTCGTCAAGGCGGTGCTGGCGGCCGACAAGGGCACCTCCACCATGCAGGAGATCTCGGGCGCGGTGCAGGAGGGGGCCGCCGCGTACGTGTTCCGCCAGCTCAAGACCGTTTCGGTCTTCGTCGTGCTGGCGGTGTTCGTGCTGTTCCTCCTGCCGACACACGGCGTGGAGGGCAACGAGACCGCGGTCAAGATCGGCCGGTCGATCTTCTTCGTCGTGGGTGCGGTGTTCAGCGCCTTCATCGGTGCCGCCGGCATGGCGCTGGCCACCCGGGCCAACGTGCGGGTGGCCGCCGCCGCCCGCACCGGCGACGGCGGGCGCGAGAAGGCCATGCAGATCGCCTTCCGCACCGGCGGGGTCGTCGGCTTCTTCACCGTCGGCCTGGGCCTGCTGGGCGCGGCCGTGGTGGTGCTGATCTATCAGGGCGACGCCCCGGTGGTGCTGGAGGGCTTCGGCTTCGGCGCCGCGCTGCTGGCCATGTTCATGCGGGTCGGTGGCGGCATCTTCACCAAGGCCGCCGACGTGGGCGCCGACCTGGTCGGCAAGGTCGAGCAGGGCATCCCCGAGGATGACCCCCGCAACGCGGCGGT
>SLSW01000088.1 GCA_007130245.1 Micromonosporaceae bacterium | reverse complement strand
AGCAGCAGCAAGATATAGCTCCGCTAATCGGACCCGTTGACCGTGCGCGGTCAACGGGTCCGATTAGCCGATGGCAGCGCTGACCCGGCGGTGTCGGTGTCCGCGCACAGCAGCGCGCCCAGTAACGGCGGCGCTAACGGCCCACCTCAACTCTGAACCGCAGCGCCTGAGGGCACTCGTGACCGGAGGTGGGCCGTGCATGACACCGACGAGCAATCGGTCGACCGGAGTCGCGCTGAACGCGGTGGCGACCGCCGGCACCAGTTTCCCGGCCGCACCAAGCAGGTGTTCGTACGCCTGAGCCCCACCGAGTACGACCACATCGCCGCTGCGGCGGCGCGCGTCGACCTCACCCCCACCGGCTACGTCGCCGAGACCGCACTGGCCGCAGCCACCGGCACCGCACCATCAAGCGGCCAGATGGACACCTCCGGTGCCACCCGAGCAGAGCTGGCCCGGCTCCAGCGCGAACTGTTCGCCGTGCGTACCGCCGTCACCCGAGTCGGCACCAACCTCAACCAGGCTGTCGCCACCCTCCACAGCATCGGCCACCCAACCGACCGGCTCCGTTCCGCAGTGGTCCGCTGCGACGAGGTGCTGCAGGCGGTCGACGCCGCCGTCGCCGCCATCGACAGGAGGCTGCGCTGATCCCCCGTATCCACAAACGCGGCACCTCGGTCGCTGGCCTGCTCTACTACCTGTTCGGCCCCGGCCGCCACGAGGAACACACCAACCCGCACCTCGTCGCCGCCTGGGACGGAGCCGGCGACCTGACCACCCTGCAGCCGCTCCGCAACTCCGATGGCAAACACTCCATGAAGCAGCTCATCGACCTGCTCGAACAGCCCGTGCGCGCCGGCCGCCGACCACCCGACAAAACCGTCTGGCACTGCTCCATCCGCAACCACGCCACCGACCGCACCCTGACAGACCAGCAGTGGCAGCACATCGCCGTCGAGATCATGGCCGCCGTCGGACTCGCCCCACACCACGACCCGCACGCCGTACGGTGGGTCGCCGTACGCCCCGCCACCGGCCACCGACCAACTCCCGCACCCACCGTCGCCGGGCGAACCCCCACCCCCGCAGCCCTTCCCCACAGTCCGGGCAGCGCAACAGTCCGGGCAGCGCAGCTCACCCGCAACCAGCCGCCGCTCGACCTCCACCCCATCGCCGCTTACCGTTAACACCAGGTGCCTCCGAGCACCATCACGCGGCCCTCCCCAACCTGGCCAAAGGATCAAGGGAGGGCCGCTGCCTCTCTGAACCTCCTCACAGTGATGGCGAGCACGAACAAGGGCAACCCGCCAGGGTTGCCCTCAACAGATCCTCACCCCCAGTGACGCCAACGTCCTCATCCAGCGTGGCGCCTAACAGTCAAGCTGCGCACCAGCAGCATCAACCCGAGCGAGATCACCGGGTACGCCGTCGGGCTGCCCGGCCATCACACCGCCAACGGCGCCACCGTCTGGTACGGCGGCGGCCGGCTCGCACCCGACCTCACCCTGCCCAAACTGCGCCACCGCTGGCAGCCCAACCACACCCCGCCACCCGGCACCTCGCCCCACAGGAACGACCGCGCCGAAGCGTTCCACCAGGCCGCGCGCGTCGCCACACACGCCGCCGACGAGCTGAAGCACCTCATCGGAACCGACCCACCCGCCGCGTCCGCCGTAGCGTCCGCCGCCGCAGACCTGCTCACCACCACCGCCCGCGCCACCGAAGGCCGGCGCGGTGGCCCGCTCACAGACGCCGCCGAAGCATTCGACCGGGCCGCCCGCGAACCCTACGGCCGCCCTCCCCCGCCACACCACCGCGCCGACCAGCTACGAGCCATGTCCCGGCTCGTCGCCGCCACCGGCCGCCTCACCGGCGACCGCGACACCACCGCCGCCCTCCGACTGGTGCTCCAGCTGAGTGCGTTCGCCGAGCACCTCGCCAACCTCCGCGAGTCCCAGCACCGCCTCCACCAGGCCCGCGATGCTCGTCATGCGGCATGGACGCTGACGTCCGAGGATGCCGTCGGGCAGGGCAAGAGACAGACGCCTGCGTCGCGGTCTCAGTCCGTGGAGTCCACGCTACGGCCGCCGCGCGCCGCCAACGATCAGCGTGTGCGATGACGTTCGCATGCTCATCGCCGGCTGTCGTCGTGGCCGGTCCAGATCGTTCAATCCGACGTGGCCAGCACGGCGAATGACAACTGTCACGTGCTCTTACGTGACCACCACTGGCGCCCGGTCGCGCTTCGTCGCGCGGACAAATCACGGACAGATGATCAAAAGCCTGACCGTCACAGCTGACGGTCAGGCTCTCTACCTGCGGTAACACTGGTGGACCATACTTGGCTGCATACGAACCGCGTTCCCGCAGCTCAGGGCCCGATTGTGGCGGTGCCGGCCGTGCGTGGAAGGATCATGCTTGGCGCGTAGACATGGGGCAGCTACCGGCCGGTTCCCACTAGCGGCCGCCTGTCCACGGGCACCTCGACCATCACTCGGCCACCTGTGGCGCGTCCGCTCATGAGTCCGTCCGTCGTTGGCAGCGGGTGCCCAGCTT
>SLSW01000062.1 GCA_007130245.1 Micromonosporaceae bacterium | reverse complement strand
GTGGAGCTGAGGGGACTCGAACCCCTGACCCCCTCGTTGCGAACGAGGTGCGCTACCAGCTGCGCTACAGCCCCCTGACCAGCACCCGGCCGAAACATCGGGCCGCTGCTGGACCGGCGACAACCTTAGCAGAATCCGGGCCGCCCGCGCCTGGCCGGGCGCACTGCCCCGGCGCCTGCCACCTCCGGGCAAGCCTGCCACCACCGGGCAAACCTGCCACCCCCGGACAGCCTGCCCCGTGGGCAGCCTGCCACCGGCGTCAGCCGGCGCGCGAGCGGCGCTGGTACGGGCCACGGTACGACACGCTGGGCGGCACCGCTCCGCTGGCGGCCGCGCGACGCAGCGACTCGCGCTGCGCGGCCATCCGGCGGGCGGCCTCGCGGCGGGCCGCAGCCCGGCGCTCCTGCTCCCGGCGCACCTCCGCCTGCTGGGCGGCGAGTTCGGCGGCGCGGCGGGCCTCCAGACGCCGCTGTCGCTGGTCGGCCAGCGCCAGGTTGCGCAGGTGCGCGACGAACACCACCAGCAGCGTGAAGGTCACCGCGAACCCGACCCAGAACCCGGGGCCGACCATGGCCACCCCGGCCAGCTTGACCAGGTTGAGCAGCACCAGCGCCGTGAGCACCCGGCGCCGCCGGTAGATCGCCGGCGAGCCGCCCCGCCGGTAACCACCTCGACCAGACCCGCCGCGACGCGACCCACCCCGCCGCGACGCCTGCCGGCCCGCGCGCCGCGCGGGCGGGGCCGAGCGGGGAGCGATCGCCAGCGCGGGTGCACGCCACTGCCGGGCGGACGTCCGGGACCGCCGCCCGTCCGCCAGTCCGGGATCATCAACCGCCGGGGCCGCCGGGGGCACCGGGGCCGCCGGGGCCGCCGGGGACACCGGGGACACCGGCGCCGCGGTGCGCAGCGTGGGCACCAGCACCTTCGACGGGTTCACCGGACGTGACCCGGGCACGCTGCGCCGCCGCTGCCGACGCGGCAGCACCCGGGCGCTCGATTGTGCCCGTTCGGCCACCTGCCGTTCGGTCACGTCGTGCCGGCGCACCAGCGCGGGAGCCAGCGCCAGCAGCCCTGCAGCCGCCAGCACCGCGAGCAGCACCGAAGTCGGCACCGCACTCCCTCCGCCACAGTCGCCTACGTCCTCCCGGAGAGATTACGGTGATCGCGGCGATGTCGGTGTCACGCCACACCGACCCGCCCGCCCGGCCACCCGAACGGGGGCATCCGTCGCCGCTCAGGCGCGGGCGCGCTGCAGCCGGTGCCAGCGCGCCAGCAGACCGCCCTCGGCGGCGACGTCCTCGGCGGTCAACGCGTATCCGATGTGGTCACGCCAGGCGCCGTCGATGAACATGTACCGCGGGTGGAAGCCCTCCTCGCGGAAGCCGAGCTTCTCGGCCACCCGCCGGCTGGCCCGGTTCTCCGGCCGCACGTTGACCTCCACCCGGTGCAGTCCCCCCGCCCCGAAGGCGTGGTCGACCAGCAGCGCCAGCGCGGTGGGCATGATGCCACGGCCGGCGAACGCGCCGTCCACCCAGTATCCGGCGAACGCCGACCCGAAGGCACGACGGGTGATGTTGGACAGGCTGATGTGACCCACGTACCGCTCGGTGCGGCCGCCGTCGGTGAGCACGATCGCGAACGGCATCGCGCTACCGTTACGCCCCAGACGTCGCAGGTCCCGGTAGACCCAGCGGTATGCCTGGCGCGAGTTGAACTCCTCCCACGACCCCAGCGGAGTCGGCTCCCACGGCGCCAGCCACGCCCGGTTGGCCAGCCGCACCGCCGACCACTGGGCGGCGTCGCGGCGACGGTACGGGCGCAGCAGCACCGGTCCGTCGCGCAGCTGCGCGGGCCAGCCGGGCTGCAGGGTGCCGGTCAACATCTCACCGCCTCCGGTCCATGAGCAGGACGTCGACTGTGGTGCCCGCCGGCGACGAGGTCACCTTCTCCCCGAGCACCAGCAGTCCGTTGCAGGTGGCCAGACCCGACATCGTGTACGGCCCACCGGCCAGCGGCTGCACGGTGTAGCCGCCGCCGCGGCGTTCGGCAACCTGCGCGGGCCGGAACTCCCGCAGCCCCGGCGGCGACTGCACGGTCTCCAGCAGGTGCCCGCGCACACTGGGCCGGAACACCGGCTCCACCCCGGCCAGCAGCTGGATCGCGGGCCGGGCGAGCACCTCGAAGCCAATCATCGCGGCTCCCGGGTCGCCGGGTAGGCAGATGATCGGCACCTCGTCCACCCCGACGGTGCCGAAACCGAGCACCCCACATGGATACACCGCCAGATCCGTGAACGCCACCGATCCGGCGCGGGCGCCGTCGCGGCGCGCCAGCACCCGGCGCACCATGTCGCCCGGCCCGGTGCCCGTACCGCCGCTGGTGATGATCAGTTCTGCGCGCAGGGTCTGCTCCTCCAGCAGCCCGCGCAGTCCTTCCGGGTCGTCGTCGCAGATCCCCAGCCGGTAGGCCAGGGCGCCGGCCTCGGCAGCGGCAGCGGTCAGCGCATGCGAGTTGACGTCGACCACCTGGCCGGGCTGGCTGACCCGGCCCACGTCGACCAGCTCGTCGCCGGTGGCCGCCACCACCACCCGCGGGCTGGGCCGCACCACCACGTGCGTGACCGCGGTGGCGGCCAGCATCGCCACCAGCGCCGGGGACACCTCCGTGCCGGCGCGGGCGAGCACCGTACCGGCGGGCACCTCGTCACCGGCACGGCGTACGCCGTGACCGCGCTTGGGCACCCGGTGCACCTCGACGACCGCCATCCCCTGGTCGGTCCACTCGGCCGGGATGACCAGGTCGGCGGTGGCCGGCAGCGGCGCGCCGGCCGCCACCGAGAAGCAGCTTCCCTGGGTGAGCCGGGACGGTCGCCAGCTGGCGGCGGTCAGGTCGCCGATGACCGACAGCCGCACCGCGCGGGCGTCGTCGACCACGTCCTCGCTGCGGGCGGCGTACCCGTCGATGCTGGCGTAGTCGAACGCGGGCGTCTCGTGCGGGGCCACCACGTCCTCGGCAAGGACGTTGCCGTACGCATGGGCGAGCTCGAGGTCGAGCGGTGGCAGCGCCTCGATCCTGCGCAGCACGCTGCGCAGGTACTCGGCGAGCGGCGTCAGCTCCGGTGCCGGACGCTCGACCGTGGTGGTCATTCCTGCCAGGTCCTCACGAACTCGGTCAACCATCTCCGGAAGTCGGCACCGATGTCGTCGCGCTTGCTGGCCAGCTGCACCACCGCCTGCAGGTAGCCCAGCGGCACCCCGGTGTCGTAGCGCACTCCCCGGTAGACGATGCCGTGCACCGGAGTACCCTCGGCCATCATCAGCGCGATCGCGTCGGTGATCTGGATCTCGCCGCCGCTGCCGGGTTTGGTGCGGCCGATCGCCTCGAAGATACCGCCCGGGAGCACGTACCGCCCGAAGATGGCCAGGTTGCTGGGTGCCTCACCGGGCGGCGGCTTCTCCACCAGCCCGCTGATCGTCACCGCGCCCTCCGGCGCTTCCGGCGGCGGCTCGTCGGGTGACAGCGACGCGATGCCGTACCGGCTGGTCTGCTCGTCGGGCACCTCCACCAACCCGATCACGATGCCGCCGGTGGCGGCCTGCAGGTCCAGCATCTGTGGCAGCAGCGGCGCCGACTCGTCCGGGAACTCGTCGGCAAGCAGCACCGCGAACGGGGCGTCGCCGATGTGGGACTCCGCATAGGCGATGGCGTGGCCGAGGCCGAGCACCTCGGTCTGCCGGCAGGTGTAGATCTGCGCGAGTTCGGCAGTGCGGCGCACCGCCTCCAGGCGGGCCGCGTCACCCTTGGCGGCCAGCCGTTCCTCCAGTTCCGGTTGCCGGTCAAAGTGGTCGACCATCGAGGTCTTCCCCCGCCCGGTGATCAGCAGCACGTCGGTGACGCCGGCCGAGGTCGCCTCCTCCACGATGTACTGCAGCACCGGCCGGTCCACCACCGGCAGCATCGGCTTGGGCACCGCCTTGGTGGCGGGCAGGAACCGGGTGGACAGGCCGGCTGCCGGGATCACGGCGCGGGTGGCCCGTCCGGTGGCCGTTGCGGAGCCGGAGGCTGCGGTACGCGATGACATGCCAGCGAGACTATCGGCCGCGGCTCTGTCGCGGTGGCTTCGCCCCGCCACCGGCAGCGTCCGTGTCGTCAGCCCCGCTGCCCCGCGGCCGCACCGGCAGCGGCGCCGCGGTCGGTGACCGTGGCCGGTCGGTGGCCACCTGGTAGGTGTCGCGTCCGGCGTCCTTGGCGGCGTACAGCGCGTTGTCGGCGGCGTCGAGCAGTTCGTCGGGGCTGAGCCCGTGGTCGGGGTAGACGGCGACGCCGATCGAGACCGTGATGTCGATGGCGACCTCCTCGCGCGCCTGCCGCAGCGTGATGACGATGGGCGCGTCGCGCACCGCGGCCAGCAGTCGCTGCGCGACCACCACGCCGCCGCGGGCGTCCGTCTCCGGCAGCAGCACCACGAACTCCTCACCGCCCTGGCGGAACGCGGTGTCCATCTCCCGGATCTCCGCGCGGATCCGGCGGGCGAGCTCGGCCAGCACCGCGTCGCCGGCCGGGTGTCCGTACCCGTCGTTGACCTCTTTGAACAGGTCCAGGTCGAGCGCGAGCACCGTGAGGGTACGGCCGAACCGCCCGGCCCGCTCCACCTCCCGGTGCAGCGTGTCCTGCAGGTGGCGGTAGTTCCACAGGCCGGTCAGCGGGTCGGTCAGCGACAGCCGCTGCGCCTCCTCGTGGATGCGGACGTTGTCGACGGCCACGGCGGCCTGCCCGGCGAAGGTCCGCAGCGTGACCAGGTCGGTGTCGTCGAAGTCGTCGCCGCCGACCCGGTCGTAGAGCGCCAGCACCCCGCGCACCGCCGGCGGCGCGGGCCACGGGGTGCCGCCTTCGTCACCGCCGCCCGGCATCTCGGTCGGGGCGCTGATCGGCACGGCCATATAGGAGCCGCCACGCGGCTCGCTGTCGTGTGATTCGAGGTCGCCGGTGCCCGTCCGCCCGCGGGTGGCCTCGCCGGTGGCGGCCACCGCACCGAGCAGGCTGCCGGCCAGCGGCACGGTGATCGGGTCGGTGCCGTCGCCGTCGGGGCGGGTGCGCTGGCCGGTCAGGGTCTGGGTCTGCGGGTCCAGCAGCACCACCGCGCCGGCGGCCGCGCCGGTCGTGGCCACGGCGGTCTGCAGGATCACCTGCAGGATGCGGTGCAGGTCGTGGGTGCTGGACAGGGTGTCACCGAGCACGGCCAGGTGCCCGCGTAGCTGGTCGCGGCTGGCGGTCAACGCTTGCACGTATGCACTGGTGCGGTGGGCCATCCGGTTGAACGCCGCCGCCACCTGGCCGGTCTCGTCGTTGGTGCGCACCGGCACCCGGGCGTCCAGGTCCCCTTCGGCGACCCGGTCGGCGGCGCGGGCCAGCTCGGTCAGCGGGCGGGTGGTGGAGCGGGCCAGCCACCAGGCGGCGGCCAGCGCGAGCGCCGCGGCGGCGGCCACCGCGGCCAGCAGCAGTGCGTAAAGCTGCTGGCCGCCGGTGCCCGGCGCGGTCAGCGCCAGCGGCAGCGGCTGGCCCTCGGTGGTGGAGACCCGACGCACCCAGGTCCCGTCCGGGCTCTGGCCGAGCTGCCCGGGCGCGAGCTGCCGGGCGGTCTCGACCACCGGGCCGGTGTCCCCGGTGGCCAGCAGCGTCACCTGGGCGTCGGCGGCACCGGCCGCGTCCGCCAGCCTCGTGAGCACCGGGTCGTCGATCGCCCGCACCGTCCAGACCTCGCCGGCCGGGGCGCCGGTGTCGCCGCGCAGCGCCACCCGCGCACCGATCGCCGTGTACCGCTGGTTGCCGTGCGGGTCCGGCCGGCGGCAGTCCGCCCACGGGGACGGTGGCGCCGACGCGGTGGTCACCGTGGTGACTCCGGCCGCGTCTCGCACCCGGACCGCGTCGACGCGTCCCTGGGCGACCAGATCGTCGGCGAGGCCCCGCCGGTCCTCGGGCGGGTAGCGCGCGACCAGCTCAGCGTCGGTCTCCAGCTGCTGGCACAGGGAGGTGACGGCGCTGCCGGTGGCGATGGCGGCCAGGTCCAGCCGGGAGGAGGCGCGTTCCTCGCTGACCGAGGTCACGAGGTTGCCGACGGCCAGCGCGCCGAGCAGCACCGGCCCGAGCACGACAGTGAGGAAGGCGACAGTCAGACGCGCACGCAGCGTCACCGGGTGGCCTCCTCACCGTCAAGCAGACTCCGGTGCGATGCTTGCACAGGCGGGGAGGTTCCACCGGGTTGCGACAGGGGTTTCGGGTGCCAGATTTTGCCGACCCGGCCGCCGCCAAGGCAGCGGTCCGCGACCGCCTGCTGGCCGAGCGGCGACGGCTGCCCGCGCGGCGGTTGGCCGACAACGCCGCCCGGGTGCAGGCCACGCTGCGACAACGGCTGGACGACCTGCTCGCCGGCCCGCCTGCCGCCGCGGGTGCCAGCGCGGGTGCCAGCACCGCCGCACCGGTGGTCGCGGCGTACGTACCGGTCGAGCCGGAACCGGGCGGAGCGGACCTGCCGGAGTCGCTGCGGCGGGCCCTGCCGCGGGGGACCCGCCTGCTGCTGCCGGTGCTGCGCGACGACCTGGACCTGGACTGGGCGCGGTACACGGGCACGCTGGTGCCAGCGCGGCGGGGCCTGCGCGAGCCACCCGGGCCCCGGCTGGGCACGGACGCGGTGGCCGGCGCGGCGCTGCTGGTGGTGCCGGCGGTGGCGGTCGACCGCCGCGGGGTGCGGTTGGGCCGCGGCGGCGGCTCGTACGACCGGGCGTTGGCGCGGGCGGCGCCGGACGCCCGGATCGTGGCACTGCTGCACGACGGTGAACTGCGCGCCGAGGACCTGCCGACCGAGCCGCACGACCGCCGGGTCGGTGCGGCCATTACCCCCGCCGCTGGCCTGGTGCGGCTTTCGTGAGGCCTCCGAGGGTGCTGGTCACGGGCGTGCCGTGGGCTGTTGTTCCGCACACTTCCGCTGGACAGCGGGCCGCGGATGGCGCATCATTAGCACTCGGGTACATGGAGTGCCAGATTCGGAGGGAACCGTGCCGACCTACCAATACGCCTGCACCGCGTGCGGCCACGAGCTCGAGACGGTGCAGTCCTTCAGCGACGACCCGCTGACGCAGTGCCCGGAGTGTGAAGGCCGCCTTCGCAAGCTGTTCGGCTCGGTCGGAGTGGTCTTCAAGGGTTCCGGCTTCTACCGCACCGACTCCCGTAACGACTCGCCCACCACCAGCGCCAACGGCGCCGGCACGCGCAACGGCGACGGCACCGGGGCGCCGGCCGACGGCAAGAGCGGCGTCGAGGGCAAGAGTGGTGACGGCAAGAGCGGTGGCGACGGCAAGACCGCCGACAGCAAGCCCTTGGCCACCAAGGACAGCGCGGGCAGCACGTCGAAGGCGGCGACCGCCAGCGACGGGTCGTCGTCCTCATAGCACATCGCGCCGCCCGACGGCGGGCTGTCCACAGGCGGGCGCGCTGTCCACACCGCTGCGGACGACAGTTGACCGCCCCTGCGGCACCCCCTAACGTGCCCCGCCATGAGGAAAACCAGGTCGGGGCTTGACCCGGTGCGTGGCCTGCGTCCGCCGCGCCGCGCCACGGTCTGGCGCACCTCCCTGGTGGCGGTGCTGCTGCTGGGGGCGGTGACCGCCTGGGTCGGCAGCAACGGGTCACCACCGCCGGCCACCGCCCAGCCGACCGCGCATCCGGGCGCATCCCCGGCGCCGGGCCCGCACGCGCCGGCAGACCCGTCACCGCACGCCCCACCGCCGGTGGCGCCACCGGCGACGCCGCAGACCGGGTCCCGGTTACCGGTGCCCGACGGCCTGGTGGGCGTGCCGGTGCCGCTCGCCACGCCGGCCGCCACCGCCATGCTGCGACCCGGTGACCGTGTTGACCTGCTGTCCACCGCCGACGACGGTGTCCCGCTGCTGATGGCCGGGAACGCCACCGTGCTGGCCGTGGATCATCCGGGCGTGCTGCTGCTGGGGTTGACCACCACCCAGGCGCACGAGGTCGTTGCGCGCGGTGCAGGCGCCGGGTTCGCGGTGATCATCCGCCCGTGACCGGCACGGCGCCGCGCTGGCGCCGCTAGCGTGGTTGACGTGAGCTACACCGGTCCTCCGCGGACGAACCCGCCGCCGCCGGATCGGCGCCCGTCGGTGGTGCGGGACCCGGCGCCACCGCGCCGGCTGCCGCCGCAGGACCACGCCGCGCTCGACGCCGCCGAGCGGTCCGCGCGCCGGTTCACCTGGGCGGTCGGTGCGGCGGCACTGGTGGCCGCGCTGATGGTGGCGCTGGCGCTGGCGGTCCAGCCCTGAACGGCCCGGGCCCGCGGCTCAGCCTCCGGAGGGCCAGAGCGGCTCCCACACAATCTGGCTGCCCTAGTGCCCGGCCACCACCACCGTGACGGTTGCGCCGATCGCGGCGATCACCAGCACCACCGTGAGCGCCACGGTCAGCCACCCCGGGGGCGGGGACCCGGTGCTGCGGCTGCGCGTCCACACCAGCGCCAGCGTCGCCACGGCCAGCAGCAGAGTCGTGAACAGCACCCCGTAGCCGACGTTGCGGTGGTCCAACAGCGCGCCCTCCAGCGGCAGGCCCCGCCGCTGCTGGAATGCGTCGCCGGACAGCGCCGCCACCGCCGCGGTGATCGGCGCGATCACCGCCAGCGTCACCGCCGCCCAGGCCACCTTCGGCCGCACCTTGGGCACCAGCGCGTACGCCAGCGAGACCAGCACCAGCAACGGCACGAAGACAACGGCCGCGTGCACCGTGAGCGGGTGCATCGGCAGCCCTGCGATCTCTTCAAACACGTGATTCCTCCGCCAGATTCCTCCGCCAGTGAGAACGTGCCGGACAGGGTACGGGTTCACCATCGGCCCAACGGTGACGTGCACTGGCCGATGACGTGATCCTTGAAGGGCTCTCGCGTGCGTGATGTTATGTGCACATGTCCGCCCAGCAGCTCCGCGCCGCCGGACTGCGGGTCACCCGCCCGCGGCTGGCCGTGCTCGAGGTGCTGCGCGAAGGTGGCCACCTCGATACGGACGAGATCGCCGGACGGGTGCGTCAGCGCCTCGACTCGGTCTCGACGCAGGCGATCTACGACGTGCTCGGTGCCCTGTCCCGCGCGGGCCTGGCACGCCGGATCGAACCGGCCGGCACCCCGGCGCTCTATGAGGCCCGGGTCGGCGACAACCACCACCATGTGGTGTGCCGCGGATGCGGCGAGATCGCCGACATCGACTGCACCGTCGGCGGCGCACCCTGTCTCGACCCCGGCACCGCGGGGGGCTTCCACGTCGACGAGGCGGAAGTGACGTTCTGGGGCCTGTGCCCGTCCTGCCAGGTGCGCCGCGACCACGGGTGACATGCTGGAAGGGTGACCAGCGATACCGGTCTGTTCGGGCCCGACTCGGTGACGTGGCGGGTCCACCGGGAGCCGATCCTCGGGCTGGGCGGGCTGCGGGCACTGTTCCTGCAGGCGCTGCACCCGCGTGCGGTCGCCGGCGTGGCGCAGAATTCCCGCTTCCGGGCGGATCCGTGGGGCCGGCTGATGCGCACCGTGGACTACGTCGCCACCACCATCTACGGCACCACCGCACAGGCGGAGGCGGCCGGGCGCCGGGTGCGCGCGGTGCACGCCCGGATGAGCGCGGTCGATCCGGTCACCGGCCAGCGGTTCCGGGTGGACGAACCGGAACTGCTGCGCTGGGTGCACGTGGCCGAAATCGACTCGTACGTGGCCACAGCCCGCGGCGCGGGCGTCCGGCTCCAGCGGGCGCAGTGGGACACGTACTGGCATGAGCAGCGTCGCGCCGCCGCCCTAGTGGGACTGGAGCCCGACACCGTGCCGGGCAGCACCGCCGAGGCGGCCGCGTACTTCGATGCGACGCGACCGCGGCTGCGCATGACCCGCGAGGCCGCCGAGACGCTCCTCTTCCTCGCCACCCCGCCGCCGCCGTGGCGGCTCGGCGGCGGCTGGCAGCGGATGCTCGCCGACCGGCTGGGCCGCGCGCCGTTCCGGCTGGCCGGCCTCGGTGTGGCCACCGCCGCGTTCGGGCTGCTGCCGCCGTGGGCTCGCCGCATGTACGGGCGGCTCGGGCTGCCGTTCACCGACGCCGCCGCGTCGCTGTCGGCGCGCTCGCTGCGGCTGGCGATGGCCACCCTGCCGCACCGGCTGTACGAGGGCCCGATCTATCAGGACGCCATGGCCCGCGCCGCCGCCCTGGCGGCTGACG
>SLSW01000121.1 GCA_007130245.1 Micromonosporaceae bacterium | reverse complement strand
TGTCCGCCGGAGCGACCCACGCCATCATGGGCCCGAACGGCTCCGGCAAGTCCACCCTGGCGTACGCCGTGGCCGGTCACCCGAAGTACGAGGTGACCGGCGGCTCGGTGACCCTCGACGGGGAGGACGTGCTGGCCATGTCGGTCGACGAGCGTGCCCGCGCCGGTCTGTTCCTGGCCATGCAGTATCCGGTGGAGGTCCCCGGGGTCAGCGTGGCCAACTTCCTGCGTACCGCCAAGACCGCCATCGACGGCGAGGCGCCGAAGCTGCGCACCTGGGCCGGCGAGCTCAAGGGGGCCATGGAGCGGCTCGGGGTGGACCCGGCGTTCGCGCAGCGCAACGTCAACGAGGGCTTCTCCGGCGGGGAGAAGAAGCGGCACGAGATCGTGCAGCTGGAGCTGCTCACACCGGCGATCGCGGTGCTGGACGAGACCGACTCGGGGCTGGACATCGACGCGCTGAAGGTGGTCAGCCAGGGCATCAACCGGGTGCGGGAGACCGGCCAGACCGGGGTGCTGCTGATCACGCACTACACGCGGATCCTGCGCTACGTGCAGCCGGATTTCGTGCATGTGTTCGTCGGAGGGCGCATCGTAGAGGAAGGCGGTCCGGAGCTCGCCGAGCAGCTGGAGGCCGAAGGCTACGAGCGCTACCTGGTGGGGGCCGGCCCGGCGGCCGCGTAGTCGCGGGGGAGGAACGATGAGCAGCACGATCGCGGCGCAGGACGCGCCCCAGCTTGACGTGGAGAAGATCCGCGCCGACTTTCCGATCCTGGGTCGCGAGGTCAACGGGCACCCGCTGGTCTACCTCGACTCGGCCAACACGTCCCAGAAGCCCCAGCAGGTGCTGGAGGCGATGTGGCAGCACTACGCGGTGCACAACGGCAACGTGTCCCGGTCGGTGCACACCGTCGGCACCGAGGCCACCGAGGCCTACGAGGGCGCCCGGGCCCGGCTGGCGGCGTTCATCGGTGCACCCAGCGCCGACGAGGTCGTCTTCACCCGGAACTCGACCGAGGCGATCAACCTGGTGGCGTACGCCTTCCTGGCGGCCAACGTGACCGCCGAGGGCGACCCGCGGTTCCGGCTCGGCCCCGGTGACGAGGTGGTGATCTCCGAGATGGAGCACCACTCCAACATCGTGCCGTGGCAGCTGCTGTGCCAGCGCACCGGCGCCACGCTGCGCTGGCTCGGCATCACCGACGACGGCCGGCTCGACGAGACCGATCTGGACGAGATCATCACCGACCGCACGCGGCTGGTGTCGTTCGTGCACATGTCCAACATCCTGGGCACGATCAACGACCCGCGGCGCATCGTCGCCCGCGCCGGCGAGGTCGGCGCCTTCGTGATGATGGACTCCTCCCAGTCGGTGCCGCACGCGCCGATGGACGTGTCCACCCTGGGGGCGGACTTCATCGCCTTCACCGGCCACAAGATGTGCGGACCCACCGGAATCGGGGCGCTGTGGGGCCGCGGCGACCTGCTGGCGGCGATGCCGCCGTTCCTGGGCGGCGGCTCGATGATCGAGTCGGTGCGCATGGAGCGCTCCACCTTCGCGGCGCCGCCGACCCGGTTCGAGGCCGGCACCCCGCCGATCGCGCAGGCGGTCGGCCTGGGGGCGGCGGTGGACTACCTGTCCGAGCTCGGTATGGCGGCGGTGCGCCGCCACGAGCAGCAGATCACCGCGTACGCGCTGGACGCGCTGGCCACCGTGCCGGGGCTGCGGATCTTCGGCCCACCGACGCCGGAAGGTCGTGGCGGCATCATCTCGTTCGACCTGGAGGGCATTCACCCGCACGATGTGGGGCAGGTGCTCGACGCGCGGGGCGTGGAGGTGCGGGTGGGCCACCACTGCGCCCAGCCGACGTGCCGCCGCTTCGGGGTATCGTCGATGACCCGCGCGTCGTTCTACCTGCACACCACGCAGGCCGAGGTCGACTCGCTGGTGGAGGGACTGGAACAGGTGCGGAAGGTGTTCGGGTAGTCATGCAGCTCGACGAGCTCTACCAGGAGATCATCCTGGACCACTGGAAACACCCGCGCGGCAAGGGGCTGCGCGCGCCGTATGACGCCGAGACACACCATCTCAACCCGACGTGCGGCGACGAGATCACGGTGCGGGTGCGGCTGGACGGCGACCGGGTCGAATACTCGTACGACGGAATGGGCTGCTCGATCAGCCAGGCGGCGGCCAGCGTGCTCTACGAGCTGGTCGACGGCAAGCCGCTGGCCGAGGCGACGAAGGTGCACGACGCGTTCACCGAGCTGGTCGGTGGTCGTGGCACGGTGGAACCGGACGAGGAACTGCTCGGCGACGGGGTCGCGTTCGCCGGGGTGGCGAAATACCCGGCGCGGGTCAAGTGCGCGCTGCTGGCGTGGATGGCGCTCAAGGACGCCGTGGCCCGCGCCGACGGTACGGTCGATGGTGGAGGTGCGTAGATGAGCGAGCAGACTGCGACCGGTAAGGCGGCGGTGGCCGACGTCGAGGAGGCGATGAAGGACGTCGTCGACCCCGAGCTCGGCATCAACGTGGTCGACCTGGGGCTGTTGTACGGGGTGCACGTGGACGACGACAACGTCGCCACCCTGGACATGACCCTGACCTCGGCGGCGTGTCCGCTCACCGACGTGATCGAGGACCAGGCGCGGCAGGCGTTGACGACCGGCCCCGGCGGGGGACTGGTGTCGGACATCCGGATCAACTGGGTGTGGATGCCGCCGTGGGGGCCCGACAAGATCACCGATGACGGCCGCGAGCAGCTGCGCGCCCTCGGCTTCAACGTCTAAATCTTCGTTCCGGGCGCGGTCCGGGGATCGGACAGGTCCGCGGTCACACAGTGTTGACCGTGTCACCTATGGTTGGGCATGTCACTGGGGAGGTCCTGACATGACCAGTAGGTTCACCGAGCTTGCGATCGACTGTGCTGACCCCGGAAATCTCGCCCGGTTCTGGTGCTCGGTCCTCGACTATGAGGTCCAGCACGAAGGCGACGGCATCGTCACGATTGGATCCCCGCCGGTGGCGGGAGGCAGAAACCACTCCAACCCAGAGTTACCGATGTTGACATTCGCGCGGGTGCCCGAGGGTAAGACCGTCAAGAACAGGCTCCACATCGACGTCAACCCGACCGACAGGGAGCAGGATCAGGAGGTCCGGCGCTTGCTCGACCTGGGCGCTCGGCACGTCGACATCGGCCAAGGAGACGAGAGCTGGGTCGTGCTTGCTGACCCGGAGGGGAACGAGTTCTGCGTCCTTGCGGGCCGCCGCCCCTGACCGGAGGGTCGTTCACCGCAGGACCAATGTCCGGTCTCCCTGCACACGCACGGGAGGACCGTGGTGCCTATCGATGCGCTGGGCTTGGAACGATTAGGAGCTCAGGTGAGGTTGTGGTCGCGCAGCGCGGCGATCAGGCGGCCGTCGCCGAACGCGGACGCCATCAGCTCCTTTTCGCGAGGTGACGACGACTCCGGATCGGCGTTGGTCAGCCAGTTCACCCGACCGGCGACCTGGCACAGCAGGGCCAGCCGGTAGTGGTGGCGCGCCTGGTGCAGCGGATAGTCGTCGACGCCGTGGTCCCGCAGCAGCTGCGCATAGCGGTGGAACAGGTCGGACTCGACGCCCCGGCGGTCGTCCGGGGACAGCGAGCCGGCGACCGCCGCTGCCAGGTCCAGCATTGCGGGCCCACTGCGAACGCCCTGCCAGTCGTACACCACCACCGGCCGGTGCGAGCCGGGGACGGCCTGGTCGAAGAACGCGACGTTGTCCAGGTGCAGGTCGCCGTGCACCAGCGTGCGCGGCGCCCGGTTCAGCTCGGCGAGCACCGCGCCGTAGTTCGACTGCAGCCGTCGCAGCAGGCCGGGCATCCAGGACGGCAGGGTGTCGCCGTAGCGCGCCAGGAACGGATCCACCCGGGCGGCGTACCACCGCTGCCTGGCGGCCGGGTCGGTGACGAACGGCCGTACCCACGCCGGCGCCGGCTGCTGCCACATCCGGGCGTGCAGCGGCGCGACGGCCTCCACCACGGCGTAGGCCTGTGCCGGCGTACAACCGGCGAGGCTGTCGCCGTCGGTGCCGGCACCGAGGTCCTCCAGCAGGATCACCGCCCGCAGGCCGTCTGCGTCGACAGCGGTGTGGTAGACCCGCGGCAGCGCGGCCCGGCCGTCGGCCAGCCCGTTGGCCAGGTCCCGGTAGAAGGCCACTTCGGTGGCGCAGTGCTCGAAGTGCCGGCGGGCCGCCTCGGGATCGTCACCCCTTGAGGCGCGGTAGCCGGAGGCCACCAGCTGCTCGGCGGTGGGAAGCTTGACCACCAGCGACTCAGGCCCACCCGGCGCGCCCGCGTAGGTCGGCAGCAGCCGGGCGATGACCCCGGTGAAACCGCGGTCGGCGCCGATCGGCTCCACCTCGACCGTGCTGACCGCGCCCTGCGGCAGGTGCCCGCCTTCGCGGAGCACGCCGGTCAGCCACTCCGGCGTGAGGTCGCCGGGGCCGCCCGGCACCTGTCCGTTGCTGCTCATAGGGGTCCTTCCCGCCATTGGTGCGGCCGTGAGGCTATCACCGACCGGGCGACGGCGCGGCACCTACGATCCGCCCGGGCCGGGGCTGAGCACGCCCGCCCCGTCCGGGTCGGCGCGCAGCCCGCGGCGTCCCAGCAGCGCGGCCCCGAGCAGCAACGGCACCCCGAGCAGGATCGGTGCGCGCAGGCCCAGCACACCGGCGATCACCCCGCCGGCCAGCGCCGCCACCGGCTCGGTGCCGAGCAGCAGCGTGCGGTAGGACCCGTTGACCCGACCGAGCAGCTCCGGCCGGTCGGTCAGGCTCGCGGCCAGCAGCGGCAGTGCGGCGGCGCGGACGCCGTTTCCGAGGGCGGACAGGGCGGTGGCGGTCAGCAGGCGGGGGAAGGGGCGTCCCGGACCGGGCGCGGGCATGTCGCGACTCCTCTACTTCGGTACATGCGTAGTATCAGAAGAAGTCGGGACCCTAGCACCTTACTTCTGATATTGCGAGCAGGCTCCGGTAGGCTCGGTGCGGCAGGGCGCCGACACCGGCGCACCCGGGTACGGAGGTGGCGATGATCACCGGGCGGCGGGCACGCGACGCGCTCGCTGACTACGAACGGGCACTGGCGAACGGCCCGCTGGCCAAGCAGACCCGTCGCGCCTACCGGTCGCGGGTGGCCGGATTCCTGCGATGGCTGGTGGTCGCCGGCGCCGACGGCGACCCGCTGGCCGACCCGGCGGCACGCGACCGCGCGGTCGACCGCTACCGGCAGCACCTCGTCGCCGACGGCGCCCGGCCCACCACGCTCAACGCCGCCCTCACCGCGCTGGACCACTTCTACCGGCACCTGCGGCTCGGACCGGCTGCCACCGGGCGGGAACCGGTGCCGGCGGCGGTGCGCCACGCGCTGCCGCCGGAGCTGCGGGACCGGCTGCTGCATGCGGTGGACCGGCAGGACTCCCCGCGCGACCGGGCGATCGCGTACACGTTGCTGTTCACCGGGCTGCGCACCGCCGAACTGGTGGCGCTGGACCTGTCGGATCTGCGGCTGGCCGCAGGCGGTGGCCGGTTGATCGTGCCGCCGGCCGCCAGCTCGCCGCGCGAGGTGCCGCTGCACGAGCGGCCCCGCCCGGTGCTGCAGGCGTGGCTACGTGAGCGCGACCGCTGGTCAGGCGCGGACGCCACCGGGGCGCTGTTCCTCAACCGCCGGGGCGGGCGCCTGACCACGCGCTCGGTCACCGACCTGGTGGCCCGCCTCGGTGAGCAGGCGGGGCTGACCGAACTGCCCGGTGGCGGCCGGCTCACGCCGCAGGCCCTACGGCACACCTTCGGCGCCTGCCTGCTCGCCGGTGGTGCCGACCTGGTGCTGGTGGCGACGCTGATGGGACACAAGCGGCTGGACACCACCCGCCGCTACCTCGACGACACCGCCGACGGCGCCCACCGGGAGGTCGACGCGCGGCAGGCGCTCAGCCGCGCGTACGGCTGAGGGTCGCGTCCCCGGCGGCCGGTTAGGGTGGCGGATGTGACCACATCACTGGACGAGGCGGAGCAGGTGGCCACCGGGGGCGAGCGGGAGGTTCTCGAGAGGTTCCTCGACTACCAGCGGCGGGCGGTGCGCAACAAGCTGGTCGGGGTCTCGGAGGAGGACGCGCGCCGGCGGCTGGTGCCGTCGCTGACCACCCTCGGCGGGCTGGTCAAGCACCTGGCGGCGGTGGAGCGGGTGTGGTTCCAGCGGGTGCTGGCCGGGCACTCTCCGGAGGCGATCACCGGGTACGCCAGCGGTGACAGCCGCAGTTGGCGGCTCGCCCTGGACGAGACGGTAGACGACCTGCTGTCCGAGTACGAGAGTGCGTGCGCGACCTCCCGGGAGATGGCCGCGGCGTACGCCCTCGACGACACCGGCGAGCACCATCGGCTCGGCAAGGTGGCGCTGCGCTGGATCTACGCCCACATGATCGAGGAGACCGCCCGCCACGCCGGGCACGCCGACATCCTGCGCGAACAGATCGACGGCGCCACCGGCGACGGCTGACGGCACCGGCGCGGGCTGTGCAAGGATCGTTCGCATGCTTCCGACGCCACGCGCCCTGCTGCTCGACTTCGGGGGCGTGATCGCCGACGCGCCCGAAGATCCGCACTGGTCATCGGCGGTGGTGGAGGCGGTGACCGAGGCACTGGCCGCCGCGGGCGTGGCGCCGCTGCCACCGGAGCAGATCATCGCCCCGCTGACGGCGGACAACCACGCGGCGGACCTGTTCTGGCAGAGCGACGCGCCACTGCAACGCGACCACGCGTCGTACTGGCGTGAGGTGGTGGGCGCCAGTTGGCCGGCCGCCGCGCGGGACGCGGTGGCGCGCCACGGGTGTGCGCTGTCGCGGCGCCTGATGGAGGCGCGGTACGCCGCCGGCTGGCAACTGCGGCCGGGAATGGCGCGGCTGCTGGCCGACGCAGACAGTCGCGGGATGCCGATGGCGGTGGTCAGCAACACCCTGTCCGGCGCGGTCCACCGCGACTTCCTGGCACGCATCGGGGTGGCCCGCCACTTCACCGCGCAGCTCTACAGCGACGAGGAAGGGGTCCGCAAGCCCAACCCGGCCATCGCCGAGCGCGCGGTCGATGCCCTAGGTGTGGAGCCGGCCGGGTGCTGGTTCGTCGGCGACACGCTCACCCGCGACGTGCTGGTGGCGCGCCGGGCCGGGCTGGGGGCGGCGGTGCTGATGCGTTCGGAACGCGCCGAACGACCACCGCACCCGGACGTCACCCCGGACGCGGTGGTTGCCGACCCGGTCGAGCTGCACGCACTGGTGTCAACCCACTGGTAGCCCGCGCGCATCAGGTCAACCTTGACCCCGCCCGATACGCTGCGCCCCATGCGCCCGTACCGTGACTTCCTTCCTGACCGCAGGCTCTGGCCGCTGCTCGGGCTGTCTCCCGACGGCGCCGAGGTGGCCTACGTCGACGACGCGACCGGCCAGTTCAACCTTGCGGTGCGCCCCGTGGCCGGCGGTGCCGCCCGGCAGGTGACCGCCTTCACCGACCAGCAGGTGCGCGGCCTCGCCTGGCACCCTGACGGGCGTTCGCTGGCGGTCACCGCCGATGTCGACGGTGACGAGCAGCATCAGGTGTTCCTGGTTGACGCTGCGGGTGGCGAGCCGCGCGCGCTGACCGACAACCGGCAGGCGCAGTTCAACCTGGGCTTCGGGCCGCCGTTCTCGCCGGATGGGCGCCGGTTGGCGTACGCCGGCAACGACCGGACCCGCACCGACCAGGACGTGCTGGTGCGTGACCTGCACACCGGCGAGGTGTCGCGGCTGGTCGTCGACGCCGGGTTCACCTTTCCCGGGTTCTGGTCGCCGGACGGCACCCGGCTGAGCGCGGTGCAGGTGCGCAACCAGTCCGACCATGAGCTCTACCTGGTGCCGCTGGACGGTGGCCAGCCGCGGACGGTGAGCCCGGCCGAGCCGGAAGCGTCCTACCTTCCGGGCCCGTGGCTACCGGACGGCTCCGGCTTCGTCGTGTGCAGCAACGCCGGGCGCGAGTTCACCGGGCTCGCCCGGATCGACGCCACCACCGGCGAGCTGACCTGGCAACAGACGCCGGAGCACGAGATCGACCTGGTGGCGCGCTCGGCCGACGGGCGGGTGCTGGCGTGGCTGGTCAACGTCGACGGTGCGGCGCAGCTGCGGGCCCAGGACCTGAGCACCGGCGCACCGATCAACACCCCCACGCTGCCGGCCGGGGTGGCCGCCGGGATCGACGTCTCGTCCGATGGTCGGTGGGTGGCGCTGCTGCTCAGCCGCCCCACGTACCCGCTCAACGTGGTGGTCGTGGACCTTCACACCGGCGAGCTGCGCCCGGTCACCGACGCGGCGCCAGCCGGGGTTGACCCGTCCGAGCTGATCGCGCCGGAGTTGGTCCACTATCCATCCCGCGACGGCCGGCACGTGCCGGCCTGGCTCTACCGCCCGCGCAGCAGTGTGCCGGTCGGGGTGGTGATGGCGCTGCACGGCGGCCCGTCCGCCCAGGAGCGGCCCGGCTACCGCCCGCTCTACCAGCACCTGCTGCACCACGGCGTGGCGGTGCTGGCGCCGAACGTGGGCGGCTCCACCGGCTACGGAAAGTCGTACATGAAACGGGTGTTCCGGGACTGGGGCGGCCGCGACCTGGACGACTTCACCGACGGTGCCCACTGGCTGCGCAAGCAGGACTGGGTGGACCCGGCCCGGATCGGGCTCTACGGCGGCTCGTACGGCGGCTTCGCGGTGCTGTCGCTGGTGGCGCGGCGCCCGGAGCTGGACTGGGTGGCCGCGGTGGACGTGTGCGGCATCAGCAACCTGGTGACGTTGGCCCGGTCCTCGCCACCGACGTGGCGCTCCATGGTGTCGGCGATGATCGGCGACCCGGACACCGACGAGGAGTTCCTGCGCTCGCGCTCGCCCGTGACCTACGCCGACCAGATCCGGGCGCCGTTGTTCATCCTGCAGGGGGCGAACGACCCGCGGGTGCCCCAGCACGAGAGCGACCAGATCGTCGAGGCGCTGCGGGCGCGCGAGGTGCCGGTGCGCTACGACGTCTACCCGGACGAGGGACACGGGTTCACCAAACGGCACAACCAGCTGCAGGCCGACACCGACTCGGCCGAGTTTCTCATCAGTCACCTCGCGGGCTGATCGGCTGCCCGTCTCCGGCGTCGAGCGCGGCGTCAGAGGTTGCGCAGCGCCTCGCGGACCGTCATCGCCGCCAGTCGGGACTGGTGCGACGTGACGAAACCGCGGACCGCGGCCGGATCCGTCTTGGCGTACTCGCGCAGCGCCCAGCCGATCGCCTTACGGACGAAGAAGTCGGAGTGCCCGGCCTGCACGGTGCAGTAGCGGAACAGGCGGGCGACGTCGGTGGCCTCCTTGAACGTGAGCTGGTGCAGGATCGCCGCGCGCACCAGCCAGATGTTGTCGTCGGTGAGCCAGCGGTCGGTGACCTGCACCAGCCGCGGGTGGCGGGCGACCAGTGGCCCGACCACGTGGGCGGCCAGCGTGTCGACCGTGTCCCACCACGACCGGGTGACGATCAGGTGCTCGGCCACCGGCAGGAAGTCCTCGCTGCAGGCCCGGCAGTGGCGGCGCAGCAGCCCGCAGGCGAAGTACTGGTACTCGCGCTCGTCGCGCTGCCAGCACTCGGTGGCCACGGCCGACAGGTCGGCCTCGCCGGGGCGGTCCAGACCCGCCAGCACCTTCCGGGCGATCACCTTCTGGGCGGGGCTGGGGATGCCGAGGAACGGGAACTGGTCGCGCATGTAGGCGGCCATGGGTGCGGCCCGCCGCGGGTCGCGTGCCTGTTCGTACGCCGCGTCGAGTCGCCGCATGATCTCGGCGGCCAACGGGGTCGGTTCCGGCATGGTGCCGATCATGCCATCCGGACCGCTGGACGTGGCCGTTACCGGGTGGCGCGTTGGCCCGGGTCCGCTAGACTTCTGCGCGTGCTGCTCTGCGAAGGCTGACCTGCCCCGCACCGACCGGATGCCGCGAGCCCGGCCGGTGGCGCCGGCTGTCCTGACCTGTCTTCGACCTGAGAGCGAGCCCTAATCATGATCACAGCGACCGGCCTGGAACTGCGCGCCGGTAGTCGCATCCTGCTGACCGAGTCGAACCTGCGCGTCCAGCCCGGCGACCGGATCGGCCTGGTCGGGCGCAACGGCGCCGGCAAGACCACGTCGTTGAAGGTGCTCGCGGGCGAGGACGCCCCGTACGCGGGGCGGGTGGAGCG
>SLSW01000193.1 GCA_007130245.1 Micromonosporaceae bacterium | reverse complement strand
TGCCGTGGTGCTCCAGCTCGCCGAGCCGGTTGTAGGCGCTGAACCGCCACTGCGCGTCGCGCTGCTCGGCGAGGATGTGACGGGCGATGTCGGCGATCACCGGTCCCCAGCCGACCAGCTCGCCGGGCAGGTCGCTCTGGCCGGTGGCGGTAGACAGCGGCAGCAGCAGCTCGACCGTGCCGCGCCGTGGCGCCGGCATCGCACCCGTGGCGACGGCCGTAGCGTGGCCGGACTGGCCGGCGCTGGGCTTCGGGTCGTCGACGGCGATGTCGGGGTGGCCGTCGGCCTCCGGCAGCCCGGCGATGTGCCGGCCCACCGGCCCGCCGGTCGCGATGCCCTCACCGACCAGCAGGTCGAGCAGGGCGTCGGCGCGCAGCTGGTCCATCGTGCGGTCGTCGCCGGCGGCCTTCGCCGACCGGGCGATCGCGGTCAGCCGCTCCCACGCCGCGGCCGCGTCCTGCGGCGGCAGGCTGCGGCCCCACAGCTCGCCGGTGCCGTCATGGTTGGGAAACGACTCCACCCGCCGGGTCTTCAACGCCCGGGCGCACCGCCGCCGCACCGCCTGCGGATCCACGGCCAGCACCAGCTGGCGCAGCTTGGCGCGCAGCTGCCCGGTGGTCAGCTCCGGCGCCCGGTCGATGACCGCGTCGACGAGCCTGCCTGCCGCCTGGTGGTCGTCGAGCCAGCCGGCCAGCTCGCAGATGACCAGCACCTTCGGCATGTCGATGCGGCCGTCGCGCAGCGCGTCGAACACCTGTGGCAGCTCCTCGGAAAGCTGGCGGGCCTGCTCCAGCCGGGCGCCGGCGGCGGTCTCGGTCCACGTCAGCGCGAACGCCACCTCCGACTGGGCCCACGGGTAGCGGCTGGGCGCGTCAAACCGCGTCATCGCCTGCTCATCCGGCTCGTCCTCCAGGCTGACCGCATACAGATCGGCGAACAGCTCGCCCTGCATGTGGGCGACCAGCCGGTTGCGCGCTCGCAGCAGCCGCACCCGGTCCCGGTCCGACAGCGCGTCGCGCGACACCGAGGCCAGCACGGCACACAGCTCGGGGCCCGGAGCCATCAGCTCCAGATCCTCCGGCAGCTCCACCCGCTGCCCACCCGAACCGCAAGTCTCGTTCATACGTACGATAATATCGTACGTACGTCCAAAATGGCAAGTGGTCTGTGGAGGGCCGGTGGTACCGTCCGACCATGCCGGAGTTGATCTATCCGCCCAAGCCGCAGCCGGGGGACCGGGTGGCGGTGGTGTCGCCGTCGCGCGGCCTGCCCGAGATCTTCCCGGAGGTGTACGAGACCGGGCTGACGCGCCTGCGGGACGTGCTCAAGCTCGAACCGGTGGAGTATCCGACCACCCGAACCATGGGCGCCGACCCGCGCGAGCGCGCCCGCGACCTGCAAGCGGCATTCGCCGACCCGAATATCGCCGCGGTGATGTCCACCATCGGCGGCGACGACCAGATCACGGTGGTGCCGCACCTCGATCCGGAGGTGCTGCGCGCCAACCCGAAGCCGTTCTTCGGCTATTCCGACAACACCAACCTGCTCAACCTGCTCTACGACTGCGGCATCGTCAGCTACCACGGCGGCTCCGTCATGGTCCACCTCGGACGCGGCGGTGTCCTGCACCCGTACCACCGTGACTCGCTGCGGGCGGCGCTGTTCACCAGCGACTGGTACGAGGTGAGCCCGGCCGACGAGTGGGGCGACCAGCCCGGCGACTGGAACGACCCGGTGGCGCGGTCCGCGCCGCCGAAGATGTGGCCGTCCGACGGCTGGGTGTGGCGCGGGCCGGCCAACCGGGTGGTGCAGGGTCGACTGTGGGGCGGCAACCTGGAGGTGCTGTCCTGGCTGCTGATGGCCGGACGGGTCGGACCGACCGAGCGCTATGCGGGGCGGGTGCTTGCGATCGAGACCTCCGAAGAGCTCCCGACCGATACCGAGGTCTACCGGATCCTGCGCAGTATGGGCGAGCGGAGGCTGCTGGCCGGGTTCCCGGCGGTGCTGGTGGGCCGCGCCAAGGCGTGGGAGTTCGACAAGCCCAACCCGCCGGAGGTCAAACGGGCGTTCGCGGCGGCGCAGCGCGAGGCCGTTGAGCGGGCACTGGGCGAGTATGCCCCGGACGCCGTGGTGGTGTTCGACCTCGACATCGGTCACACCGACCCGAACCTGATCCTGCCGTACGGCGGACAGGTGCGCGTGGACGCGACCGCGCGCCGGATCGCGGTCCGTTACTAGCTTCCCCCCAAGCCTGTCGATCTTGCAGTTGTGCATGCCAACTTGCCCAGTAATGCACCATTTGAGCCGTGAACAACTGCAAGATCGACGAGACCAGCCAGCTGATCCGGGAGCACACGTGTGTCCCACCTGATGGTGGCCGCCGGACTCCGGCCGGAGCGCCCGGCTTGTGCCGATACCATGAGCCGGTGGGGACCATGATCTCGAAAGACGCGACCACGGCAGGTCCGGATGCGCGCGCATGAGGCCGGGGCGCTGCACGCCGACCTCGGGCATCCCGGCCCGGGCTGGCTGCACCTGCCCGACGACGTCAACGCGCTGGCACCGCAGCT
>SLSW01000244.1 GCA_007130245.1 Micromonosporaceae bacterium | reverse complement strand
TGGGACAAGCCCAACCCGGCCACCGCCACCAACGCGGACTACCTGCGCCACCTGCTGGAGGTAGGGCACCTGTCGGTCTTCGAGCACGGCACAGTCACCTTCTACCTCACCGGACTGTCCCGCGCGTGCGCCCATGAGCTGATCCGGCACCGCCACTTCTCGTACTCGCAACTGTCGCCGCGCTACCCGCCGCCGGAGGGCGCCTCGGTCGTCGAGCCGGACCTGATCGCCGAGGACCCGGAACTGCACAAACGGTTCCTCGCGGCCACCGAGGCGAGCGTACGCGCGTACGAGGAACTGCTGGCGCGGCTGGAGGACAAGCTGGGCGACACGCCCGGGGCGACGCTGCGGCGAAAGCAGGCGCGGCAGGCGGCGCGCGCGGTGCTGCCCGGCGCCACCGAGACCCGGATCGTGGTGACCGGCAACTACCGCGCCTGGCGGCACTTCATCGCGGTACGGGCGAGCGAGCACGCGGACGTGGAGATCCGGGCGGTGGCGGTGGAGTGCCTGCGCCACCTGCAGCGAGTGGCCCCGAACGTGTTCGGTGACTTCGCCATCTCCACGCTCGCCGACGGCACCGAGATCGCCGCCAGCCCCCTGGCCTGGCAGAGCTGATCACGGCCCCGCCGGCCTCTCCCGTCGATCTAGGGATTGTTCACGTGGTTTGATCTCCATCCACGTGAATTATCCCTAGATCGACGGGGAGTGGGGGTGGGGATGTCGGCGCCGTTGTCCGTGATCCCGCTGCTTCGGGTTAAGTTGTGGGGATGATGCAGGATGCGCGACGGCCGTTCGGTCGTCTCCTCACGGCCATGGTCACCCCGTTTCAGCCCGACGGTGCGCTGGACCTCGACGGCGCCGGCCGGCTCGCCACCTATCTGGTGGACGAGCAGCACAACGACGCGCTCGTGATCAACGGCACCACCGGTGAGTCGCCGACCACCACCGACGCCGAGAAGGAGACTCTGCTGCGCGCGGTGGTCGAGGCGGTCGGTGACCGCGCCAAGGTGGTCGCCGGGGTGGGCACCAACGACACCCGCCACACCATCGAGCTCGCGCGCAGCGCCGAGAAGGCCGGCGCGCACGGGCTACTGGTGGTCACGCCGTACTACAACAAGCCACCGCAACCCGGCCTGATCCGGCACTTCATGACGGTGGCTGACGCCACCGGGCTGCCGGTGCTGCTGTACGACATCCCGCACCGCACCGGCACCCCTATCACCACCGAGAGCCTGTGCCGGCTGGCCGAGCACAGCCATATCGTGGGGGTGAAGGACGCCAAGGGCAACCTGGCGGAGACCTCGTGGGTCCTCAAGCGCACCGACCTGGCGTACTACTCCGGCGAGGATTCGCTGACGCTGCCGATGCTCGCCGTGGGCGGGGTCGGCGTGGTGGGCACGTCCACCCACCTGACCGGTGTCGGCACCAAGCAGATGATCACCGCGTACGAACAGGGCCGGGTCGACGAGGCGCTGGGGCTGCACCGCCGGATGCTGCCCCTGTATACGGGCATCTTCCGTACCCAGGGCACGATCCTGGTCAAGGCCGCGATGAACGCGCGCGGGCTGCCCGCGGGCCCGGTACGGTCGCCGCTGGTGGACGCGACCGAGGCGGAGGTCGCCCAGCTGCGTGACGACTGCACCGAGGCCGGACTGCCGCTACCGGCGGGCGCCGCATGAGCCAGCCACACATCGACCTCGGCCCGCCGCCACCTGTTCCCGACGGCGGGCTGCGGATCATCCCGCTGGGCGGGCTGGGTGCCATCGGGCGCAACATGACCGCGTTCGAGTACGACGGCAAGCTGCTGATCGTCGACTGCGGGGTGCTGTTCCCGGATGTGGAGCAGCCGGGCGTGGACCTGATCCTGCCCGACTTCGCCCCGATCCTGGACCGGCTCGACGACGTGCAGGCGATCGTGCTCACCCACGGGCATGAGGACCACATCGGCGCGGTGCCCTACCTGCTGGCCCACAAGCCCGACATCCCGCTGGTGGGCTCCCAGTTCACCCTGGCGCTGGTGGAGGCGAAGCTCATCGAGCGACGCATCGAGCCGTACTCCTTCACCGTGACTGAGGGCCAGCGGGAGCAGCTCGGCCCGTTCGAGTGCGAATTCTTCGCCGTCAACCACTCGATCCCGGACGCGCTGGCGGTGGCGATCCGCACGCCGGCCGGCCTGGTGCTGCACACCGGCGACTTCAAGCTGGACCAGCTGCCGCTGGACCGGCGCATCACCGACCTGGCCGGCTTCGCGCGGCTGGGCGCCGAGGGCGTGGACCTGCTGCTGTCGGACTCCACCAACGCCGAGACGCCCGGCTTCGTCACCTCCGAGCGGGAGATCGGTCCGGTGCTGGACTCGATCTTCGCCAAGGCCGCCGGCCGGATCATCGTGGCCAGCTTCGCCTCCCACGTGCACCGGGTGCAGCAGGTGTTCGACTCCGCCCGGGAGCACGGTCGCAAGGTGGCACTGGTGGGCCGGTCGATGGTGCGCAACATGGGCATCGCCCGCGACCTCGGCCTGCTGCGCATCCCGGCGGAGCTGGTGGTGAGCATGGACGCGGCCACCGAGCTGCCCGCCGACGAGGTGG
>SLSW01000114.1 GCA_007130245.1 Micromonosporaceae bacterium | reverse complement strand
GTCGAGTGCCAGCACCCGTGCCGGGAAGGCAGCGGTCGCCACCAGCACCGCCCCGAGCAGCGCCAGCCACGGCCCGATCGCCACCGCACCGGTGGCAGTGGCCAGACCCGGCAGCAACAGCAGCAGCCGGACCATCAGCACGGTGGTTCCGGCGGCGGCAAGGGACAGCGCGAGGCCGACCCCGCCGCCGACGGCGGCGAGGTCCAGGCTCTCCTTGAGCCAGGCCTTGGCGAACGCCCCGCTGGTGGCCGGCAGCCCGGCCAGCGACGCGGCCGCGAGCACCATCCCGAGCAGGAGCACCCGGCGGGCCGTACGGGAGGCGGCACCGACGATGCCGACGCCGAGGAACAGCGCCGCCTTGGCCAGCCCGTGGTGCAGCGCGTAGACGGCGGCTCCGGCGATCGCGACGGGCGCGACGTCGGGCAGGCGCAGCGCCACCCCGACCAGGACGGTGATGAAACCCATCTGGCTGACGCTGGAATAGGCCAGCACGACCTTCGGGTCGCGCTGGGACAGGCCGAGGAGCACCCCGGCGAACGCGGTGAGCACCCCGAGGGCGATGACAATGTCCGACCAGCCGGGCAGAGCCACCTCACCGACCGGCAGCAGCCGCACCCATCCGACCAGACCGGCCTTGATCATCGTCCCGCTGAGTACGGCGCTGGCGGGAAACGGGGCCGCCGGATGGGCCAGCGGCAGCCACATGTGCAACCCGATCACCCCGGCCTTGATGCCGAACCCGACGAACAGCAACGCGACCAGCAGGTCGCGATGGGGCGATCCGGCCACGGCGGCGGCGACGTCGTCCATGCGCAGGCTCGGCGCTTCGGTCACGGCGAGCAGCAGCGCCCCCAGCAGCGCGGTCTCCCCCACGACGGCGAGCACGACGTAGATCCGGCCGGCCCGCCGCGCGGCGCCGGTGCGGTTGTGCACGACCAGGCCGTAGGCGGCGAACGTCATGACGACAAAGGCTGTGTAGAAGGTGACCACGTCGGCGGCGACCAGCAGCCCGACGTTGCCCGCCAGCGCGAGCAGCCACAGCGCCGCGTACGGCCGGTGGGCCTGCGCCTCGGCGCGGGCGTAGGCGCCGGCCGCCGCCCACACCAGGGACGCCAACAGCAGCAGCAGGCGGGCGAGGTCGTCGACGGCCAGCTCGACGCCGAGCAGCAGCCAGTCCAGGCGCGGGGCGGCAACCGCGTCCCCGACCGCGGCCAGCACGGCCGCCGGCATCGGCGCGGCGACGAGCAACCACGAGGTCCGGGGCCCGGGGCGCAGCGCGAGCATCGCAGCGCACAGCACAGGCACCAGCACGGGTGACAGCCACAGCGCGACGCTCATGAACCGATCACCGCCTCACTGATGGACAACGCCCAGCTGAGTGGGCTCAGCGGCGAGGCGGCGAGCACCCCGACCAGCAGAACGCTCGCGCCGGTGGTCACGGTCGGCACCACGAGCCACGGGTCGGACTCGGACGTACGCGCCGTGCTGCCCTCGGCTTCGCCCGTGCCTTCCTTCGCCGGCTCCGGATCCTGGAACCAGGCGCGCGCCAGCGCCGGGAGGAAATAGGCGGCGTTGAGCGCGCTGCTGGCCAGCAGCACCGGCACGACCCAGGACTGGCCGGCGTCGATGCTGCCGATTCCCATGTACCACTTGGTGATGAATCCGGCCGTGGGCGGGATGCCGATCATCCCGAGGGCGGCGACGGTGAACGCCGCCATCGTTATTGGCATCCGGCGCCCAACGCCGCGCATCTGGCTGACCTTGGTGACGCCGACCTTCTTGGCGAGGATGCCTGCGCAGTAGAAGAGCGTGACCTTCTGGATCCCCTGATGCACCAGGTGCACGAGCCCGCCGGTCAACCCGGCGACGCTGAGCAGGGTGATGCCGAGCACGACGTAGGACAGCTGGCTGACGGTGGAGAACGCCAGCCGGCGCTTGAGGTCGTCCTGGGTCAGGGCCCGCAGGGACGCGTAGACGATCGTGACGGCCGCGAGGACGGCCAGCGGGGTGAGCAGCCCGAGTTCCAGGACGAGGTCGACACCGTACAGGTCGTGGACGACCCGGACGACCCCGTACGCGCCGGCCTTGACGACCGCGACCGCGTGCAGCAGGGCGCTAACCGGAGCGGGGGCGACCATCGCCCGCGGCAGCCAGCCGTGCAGCGGGACGATCGCGGTCTTGACCGCCAGCCCGCCGATGAGCAGGACGAAGGCGAGAGTGAGCGGTCCCGGCTGGGTCGCGACCAGGCCGGCGAGCGGGGCGTAGGCCCCGAACTCGACCGGTCCGGCGAGCACGTGGAGCAGGGCGACGCCGGCGAGCAGCACGGCCCCGCCGAACAGGCTGTAAACCAGGTAGGCCCGCGCGCCGCGCACGGCCCGCCTGGTCCCCTCGTGGGCGACGAGCGGGTACGTGGCGATGGTGAGCAGCTCGTAGAAGAGCAGGAAGGTCACGAGGTTCCCGGCCAGGGCGATGCCGATGGTCGCGGTGACGCAGAGGCTGAAGAACCCGAAGAAGCGCGACCGGCGCTGACCCGCCTCGAGGTAGCCGATCGCGTAGACGGTGGTGGTCAGCCACAGCAGCGAGGACAGGGTGACAAACAGCAGCGGGATCGGGTCGACACGCAGCACGAGGTCGATCCCGGGCAGCAACGCCCGACGCCACTCGTAGTCGGCACCCCGGGCCACGCCGACGATGAGCACGACGACGAGGACCACTTTCGCCAGGGCACCGGTCATGTTGACGCTCCGGCGCGCACCCTCGCGCCGCTCCGGCAGGAAGAAGATCACCACAGCGGGCACGAGCGCGGTGAGGACGAGCGTCAGCGGCAGGAGCGAGGTCAGGTCAGCCATGGCTGCCCCACCCCGACGAGTGTCACGAGAGCCTCGGGCACGAGTCCGAGCAGGATGCCGAGCAGCGCGAGGCTCAACGCGAGGGCGTCGGCGACCCCGCGGGCGGCGGTCGCGGACGCCGTGACCGCCGAGGGCCCCAGGCAGGCCTGGACGAGTCGGCCGAGATAGGCGGCCGTGAGGAGGCCGCCGGCGACGACGGTCACCGCCCACCACCACTGCCCGGTGTCGAGGCTGCCCACGAGCAGGTACCACTTGGCCACGAACCCGCCGGACGGCGGCAGCCCGATGAGGCTGATGGCGCTGGCGCCCACGGCGAGCACGGCCACGGGCCGCCGGGCGGCGGCGCCGGCGAGCGCGGTGAGGGTCGAGCCGCCGCCGGTCGCGGCCAGGATGGCGACTGCCATGAGCAGCGCCGCTTTCGGCAGCGCATGGGCGATCGCCTGGACGGCCCCGCCGACCCATCCGTCCGCCGAGCCGGCGGCGACCAGGGGCAGGGCCACCATGATCAGTCCGATCTGGGCAACCGTGGAGTACGCCACGACCCGCTTCAGCTCGGTCTGGCGCAGTGCGGCGACGCCGCCCCAGAAGACGGCGGCCGCGCCGAGTGCACCCAGCACCTGGGGCATCGCCGTCGCGAGCAGCGCCGGGTCGGCCGCCCACACGCGCAGCAGGACGACGGCGGCGCTTTTCACCACGAGCGCGGACAGCCACGGGCTCACCACGGAGGGGGCGAGGCTGTGCGCCGCGGGCAGCCAGTAGTGCAGGGGGAACAGCGGCATCTTCAGCAGCAGGCCGGCGGTGAGCACGGCGAGGCCGATCCGGCCCTCGGTGGTGTCGAGGGCGGCTGCGAGCCCCTCCAGGGCGATGGTGCCGGTGGCGTGCCAGAGCAGGGCCGCACCCAGGAGGACGGCGAGCGAGGCCGCCATCTCGGCGTAGAAGTACCGGACGCTGGCCGCCAGTCGGGCCCGGCCGCCGCCGAGCGCGACGAACACGGCGCCGGAGACGGCGACCAGCTCGAGCATCAGGTAGGCGGTGAGAAGGTCTCCGGCGAGGACAACGCCGTTGATCCCCGTGAGCAGCGCCAGGGACAGCGGCCAGTAGGCGGGGTGGACGGCCCGCGACGAGCGCTGGGCGGCTGCGAACAGCATCGCGAGGATGGCGACCGTGGCTGCGACGAGGGCCAGGCCGGTCCCGAGCCCGTCGGCCACGAGAGCGGGGAACGTCCCCTCGAAAACGAAGGTGGTCGGCCCCTCCCGCAGGACGGCGCGCGCGCCGAGGACTGCGAGCAGGAGCGTCGCGGTGGCGGTCGCGAGGGTGGTCGCGACGCGCCCCCGGGCGGGGACGAGGGCGGTGAGCCCGGCGCCGACCGCGGGAACGGCGACGAGTGCGACGATCACGATCATCGACCCGGGTCCTCGTCCAGGTCGAGGTCCGCGCCGCGGTCGGGTTCGGCACCGTGGTCGCGGCCGGCGCGGCGGCCGCGACCTTCCAGAAGGTGGGCGACCAGTACCAGCTCGACGAGCGTCACGGCGATGACGCCGGCCGCTGCGGCTACGCCGGGAGCGCCCGGGACGACCGGCATCAGCGCCAGCAGCGAGCCGAGGGCCATGACGGCGAGGCCGCCCACCCGGTGGCGGGCGCGGCGCGCGATGAAGATCACGGCTCCGCCCACGACAAAGGCGACGCTCCCCAGGACGAGCGCGACGACGCTCATCGGCGCCCTCGGCAGGTGGCGTAAGGGCCGCCCAGCAGCCCGCGGGACACGAAGTCGATCGACACGTCCTCACGTCCCGTTCAAGTTCGAGACCAACACCGGTGCCCATGTGCGGTAATAGATACATTTTAGCCACGTTTGCGGGCACACGTGCCCATCGGCGGCACCCCACAGCCCTCGTCGGGCGTATCCGCGCCCCGGCCGCTGTGGCACCGGACCCGCCTATCCGACCGCGTTCACGCTGACCGACACAGGGACCGGCAGCGCCTGGGTCCACTAGACAGCCGCCAGCGCTTCCCCCGGCCCGGGAACCTGAGTCGCTTTGACCTCGGCATCTATAGCTTCCCTGGCCGGTTGGTCGGTCGGGCGCAGGTTGCGTTTTCGGTTTTCGTACCTCCAAGATCGCGATCCATAGCACCGTGTGATGTGGGAGGATGCTATGCCGGCGTGAATCTGACTATCGGCATATGGCGACCTCGCTACCAGCCTGGATGGACAGGGAAGGAACTCGCCTGTGGAGTATGAGCAACAGTACCTCGATCGCGGTGAGGACCGCCTCGGCCTGCAGATCTATCCCGAGCCAGACGCCGCCGGAGGGCGCGCCGTTGTCATCTGGCCGGCGATGGGGGTTCGCGCACGCTTCTACCGGCCGTTCGCCGCCGATCTCCGAGACGCAGGTTTCGCCGTCCACGTGGTCGACCTACGCGGTACGGGTGCCAGTACACCCCCCGCCAGCCGCGCGTCTCGATACGGATACTCGGACTTGGTGGGCGACGTGGCCGCAGTGCAGGAGGTCCTGAAGCCCCGGTTGGGTGAGCGGCCGACACTGTTAGTCGGTCACTCCCTGGGCGCGCACATCTGCCTGCTGCACCTCGCATCGACCGGCGGGGCCAATGTCGCTGGTCTCGTGGTGGTCGCTGCCGGGCTCGCCTACTGGCGGACGTACCCGCCCGCCCGTGGGGCGGTGACCTTGGCGCAGACCCAGGCCGTAGCGGGCATTGCGACGCTACTCGGGTTCTGGCCGGGGTGGGGCTTTGGCGGTCGGCAGGCGCGTGGCGTAGTCAAGGATTGGGCATACACCGCTCGGCACGGACGCTACCCGTCAGCGACGGGCGCCGACGTGGAGACTGCCTTGGCGGGACTACGTACGCCCGTCCTGGCGGTGAGTGTCCAGGGCGACAGTTACGCGCCAGCGCCGGGTCTGGACTACCTGTGCGGCAAGCTTGCCTCCGCACCGGTCGAGAGGGTCCACTACACGAACGCGCAAGCAGGTGCATCGTTGAACCACTTCACATGGGCACGGGCAGGCGGGGCGCTTGCGCACCGTATCGCCGAGTTCACCAACAAGCTTTGAAGTTCCTTGGCCCGGGTGGACCGCTTCGATCACCACCCGCCGCCGTGGTTTCGGCCCGCGGCCTTTGCGTTCCGGTCGTCGGCTTCCGCCATCGTGGGATCGGCAACGAGGTAGAAGACCCGGCCGCCGCTGGTGAGCTCATACTGCCACCTCTCCAACGTCCTGCCTTCATAGACGCCGCTACCCATGGTCCTGCCCTCCAGCTGGCGCTGCCGGGAGAAGAACTCGGTTGGCTCGGATCGGTGGCCAGCTTGTCATAGGCCGCCGCGAGCGCGTTCGGCCCCTGCTTGGCCCACCGCTCCCAGTCCTCGGCCACCCCCATATCGGCGGCCACGACCAGCCACTCATCCGTGCGGGCAGGCCGCACGATCGGTTCGTCCCGCGCCAACGCTCAACCCTTGAACGCACACACTCGGCGCAGCTACTCGTCGCATCTCCTCGGCGCGGACCTGACGACGTTGGCTGGTGACGGGTCGCTGATCCGGACGCGCATCGTCCTGTAGCCGTTCTACGATAGGTCCATGAGCGCCGACACGAGCACCGACGCAACGTTCGAGGTCAGCCCGCTCACTGCCGCGACCTGGCCGGCGTTCGACGCCCTCGTGCAGCGACACAACGGGATCTTCGGCGGCTGCTGGTGCATCTGGTTCCATCCCGACCGCCCCGAGCCCGGGCAGGGGGCCGAGGGAAACCGGCAACTGAAGAAGCGGTACGTCGAGGCCGGCGCGGCCCACGCGGCGCTGGTGATGGACGGCGAAGAGGCCATCGCGTGGGCGGAGTACGGCACGCCGACCGAGCTGCCCACCATCCACCATCGCAAGCAGTACGACGCCGAGAAGGACGGCGACCCAGATTACCGGATCACCTGCGTCTTCGTTGACCGGAGGTACCGCCGCCAGGGCATCACCGAGATCGCGATCCGGGGCGCCCTCGACCTCATTGCGCAGGCCGGTGGCGGCGTGGTCGAGGCCTATCCGCACGACCTGACGCACCAGACGAAGAAGATGTCATCGTCGTTCCTCTACAACGGCACCCGCCGGCTCTACGAACGACTCGGCTTTACGTACGTCCGGCCCAAGGGGTTGAAGAACTGCGTGATGTCGATCGAGGTGCCTGCGCAACCGTGACACAGATGCCCCTTGGGGTATCTGTGAGGCGTGGACGTCCGCGGCGACCAGCACGAGGACGCGGGCGAAACGATGAGCGCTAGCTCGGATTGAGGCTGAATCAGTGATAGTTTCCCCGTCTATGGACATGCTGAAGGGCCAACAGATCGCCGAGGCCAATCTGACCGACTGGCGCAAGCTGGCCCAGGGACTACATGCCCGCTACCTGGTTGACGACTTCGGCACCGGCGCACGGTTCGTCGCCGCGGTGGGCGAGGCGGGCGACGCGTTCGGACACTACCCGAGCGTGTCGATCGGCAATGGGTACGTCGACCTCAAGCTGGTCAGTGCCGACGCCATCTACCGCGACGGCGAGGGCACCGAACACGTCGTCGAGTGGGTGACCCAGCAGGACGTCGACCTCGCGCGACGGATCACCGAGATCGCCGCCGACCACAAGGTCGTCGCCGACCCGGCCTCGGTCTGCGTCATCGAGCTCGGCCTCGACACGGCGCACTCCGCGACCATCGCCCCGGTGTGGGCCGCCCTGCTGACCGGGAGCGCCGAGGCCCAGGGCCACGGGTCCCCGAGCGACGAAATCCGGGACGCCACGGGACGGGTACCGAACCTGTGGTTCGGGGACGCCGACGAGCACGAGACCCCCCGCCAGCGGTTCCACATTGAGGTCTATGTGGCGCCCGAGGTGGTCGCGCAACGGATCGCTGCCGCCCTCGCCGCGGGTGGGACCGTGGTCGATGACAGCGACGCGCCCTCGCTCACCGTGATCGCCGACCAGGACGGCAACAAGGGGGTCGTATGTGTCGACGTATCCGCTGCGAAGAAGGATTGAACCGCCAACCTCGGCCCGCCTTATCAGCGCAAGTGACCGTCACTTGTCCGGTCCGTGAGAGTCGACAGGGCCCCGATTCCGGCGACACGACAGGCCCGCAGGCCGCCCGGTGCCGTTGAGGAAATCGGTCGGGATCGCTTGCTCGCCAAGCTGACGGAAAGAATCGACCCTCATGCCGGGCCCTCCCCTTTCGGCCACGAACCGGGTCGGGAGGGCTTCGTGTCGTGCGACCAGGAACAGAACGGTGGCTAGCCGAACCTGTAGGGTAACCGGCCGCCGAGGAAGCGACCCTCCTGGGCGGCTTGGGCGGCCATCGCCGAACGGGTCCGGATCTTGATGCGGTTACGTTCGCCCTTGCTCATCCCGCCGTAGAGTGCCATCACCAGGTCGTGGGCATCGCTGCCCGGGTCGATGGCGCCACCGACCTCGGGCACCCACCGGGCTCGGCGGTTCTGTTACGTTCAGGCGTCAGGAGTGGCGTGTAACTACGCTCCGCCCGAGCGCAGCCACAGGGGGAGACAGTGGTATCTGACGAGCGGATGGCGGAGGAACTGTCTGGGACTCTTGAGCGGACGTCCTTCACCCACCTGGGTGTCGCCCATACGGGCAAGGTTCGCGACAGCTATGTCAGCGGCGGAGTTCGCACGATCGTCACGACCGATCGGCAGTCCGCCTTCGACCGGATCTTGGGCACCATCCCCTTCAAGGGCCAGACACTGAACGCGATCGCAAACTTCTGGTTCGACGCCACGGCGGACATCGTTTCGAACCACCTGCTCGAGGTTCCTGATCCCAATGTCATCCGCGCTCGTGAGTGCGAGCTCGTCGCGCTCGAGTTCGTCGTCCGGGCGTACATCACCGGTGTGACGAAGACGTCGTTGTGGTTCAACTACGAGTCCGGTCAGCGTGAGGTTGCCGGCAATCGTTTGCCGGAGGGGTTGCGCAAGAACCAACGGCTGCCACAGCCGATCCTTACGCCCACGACCAAGCTCGACGAGCACGACCGCAACATCAGTAGGGCCAATGCCATCGACGAGGGATTGATCACTGCCTCGTTGTTCGACCGCATTGCCGATATCAGCTTCGCCCTGTTCGCTCGGGGAACTGAGGTGGCCTCCGAAAGGGGCCTCATTCTCGTTGACACCAAGTACGAGTTCGGTGTCCTCGGCGGGGACGTCTTCCTCATCGATGAGGTGCACACGCCGGACAGCTCGCGCTACTGGTATGCCGACACGTACGAGTCCTTGTTCTCCGACGACAAGGACCAACGCGCGCTCGACAAAGAGCCCCTAAGAGAGTGGTTGGTGGAGGGTGGGTTCGGTGGCCATGGCACGCCACCGGCGCTTCCAGAAGATGTGCGAGTGGCAACAGCTGCCAGGTACATCGCTCTGGCCGAGGAGATCACTCAGCGGCCGTTCGAAGCAACGCCTGACACTGCCGTCGACCGCGTGAACGCTCTGCTCGCCGGTTAGCGGCCTGCCTTCAGTGCGCTACCTGCGGCTGCTGCGCGACAACTCGGGATGGTCGTTGTGACACGCGTGGGCGTCATCTTCTGGGATTTCGACGGAACGCTCGGCTACGGCCCGCATGGGCCGGGTTCGTGGCGGCCGTGCTTGATCGAAGCGCTCGACCAGCTGCATCCGGGCCATGGCGTGACACCCGCGGACCTTCGGCAGTTCACGAGGAACCGGTACCCGTGGAGCAACCCCGACGTGGCGCACACGCACCTGGTGTCGGCCGCCGAGTGGTGGGCCGAGTTAGAGGCGGTCTTTGGCGAGGCGTTCGAGGGCGTGGGATACGTCGAGACCGCCACCGAGCTGGCGAACCTGGCGGGCAGGTTTTACGCCGATGGCTCGCGGTGGGGTCTCTTCGAGGACACCATTCCCGTCCTCCAACAGCTGCGGGACAACGGCTGGCAGCATGTCGTGTTCTCGAACAACGTTCCGGAGCTTGAGACGAACCTCGGCCTGCTCGGACTGAACCAGATCGTCGAGGTTGTCGTGTGCTCAGCGGCGATCGGCTACGAGAAGCCGCACCCTGAGGCATACCGGTGCGCTCTGCGCGCCGCCGGCCATCCTCGGACGCGGTGGATGGTGGGTGACAACTTTCAGGCGGATGTCGTCGGCGCCGAGCAGGCCGGCATCCCAGCGATCCTCGTCCGAAGCGAACACCCCCACGCACAACGCCGGGCAAGAGACCTCGTCGAGGCGGCTACCATCATCACGGCTCGCCCCGCCGGGTAGAGCGCCGCTCTGGCAGGCTCGGAGCGTGCCTCCGGCCGATGTTCACGCCAAACTGTCGCACCATGCCGTGTGCAACTCGGCGAACCGGCTCTTATCGTTGATGAGTTCGCCGGGCTTGCCGTCCTCGACGATGCGCCCGTCGGCCATCATCAGGACCCGGTCCCTGCAATGTGCACCGTGCACAGGCGGTGGGCCTGGCGCCGGAACGTGCGGACGGTCAGGTACAGGGGCCCGCC
>SLSW01000025.1 GCA_007130245.1 Micromonosporaceae bacterium | reverse complement strand
CGAGCGAGTGCGTGGAGCGGCTGATGGCGCTGGCGTTGCGCGGCGGCGGGCCGGACAACATCAGCGTGATCGTCGCCGACGCGACCGACGAGGACATCGTCGAGCAGGCGCCCATCGTCGACGGGGCCGCCGCCCGGGCCGGCAGCGTGCCATGGGCCACTGAGTCGACGCCGGCGGCCCGCGCGTCCGCGTTGAACCCACCGCGGCCGGCGGCGCCCGAGCCGGAGGAGCCGGCCGAGCCCGAGGAGCCGGCACCGCGACGGCGACCGGTGCGCAACGCCACCCTGGTCGTGCTGTTGCTCGCGCTGCTCGGCGGTGGGTTGTGGTACGGGTGGACGATCACCCAGTCGGGCTACTACCTGGGCGCCACCGACGACGGGCAGGTCGCGGTCTTCCAGGGCCTGCCGGGCAAGGTCGCCGGGGTGGAGTTGTCGCGGGTGCACACCGCCAGCGACACCGCGGTCGACGACCTGACCACGGTGGCCCAGCAACGCGTCCACCAGGGCGACATCCGCGCCGACACCGCCGAGGAGGCGGAGCGGCGGATGTCCGAACTGATCCGCAGCCACCTCAAGCCGCTGTGCCCGCCCGAGCCCACCCCGACGCCGTCCCCGACCCCGTCGCCGTCCCCGACCGCGTCGCCCGAGCCGAGCCCGGACGCGACCGCGTCGCCGCACGCCTCTCCGCACGCTGACGCGGCCGCCGGCGAGGGCGCGAGCCCCACGCCGCGCGACGAGCCGATCGCGGGGTCGCCGCCGGTGTTCGACCGGGCCGACTGCCGGACCGAGTAGGCGGCCGACGTGGTGAGCATCTCCGCATCCCGGCCGCCCGCCCCGGCGGGTGCGTCCGGACGTGGGCGACCTCACGGCAACCCCCGCAACACCGAGCTGCGCCTGCTCCTGCTGGCGCTGGTCGCGGTCGCCGGGTACGCCGCGGTGGTGGAGATGCACGTGCTCGAGACCGTCACCGCCACCTTCTGGGTGCCGGTGGTGGTGCTGGCAGCGATCTTCATCGGCGCACACATCGGGGTGCGGCTGCTCGCGCCGCACGCCGATCCGGTGCTGCTGCCCTCGGTGGCGTTGCTGAACGGGATCGGAGTGGCGTTCCTGCGCCGCCTGGATCTGGCCCGCACCGACCCGGCCGAGCGCATCGAGTTGCCGGCGCTGTCCGGCATCGGCGGCCAGCAGCTGATCTGGACGCTGCTGGCGGTGACGGCGGCGGTGGTGCTGCTGGCGTTGGTGCGCGACCACCGGGTGATCTCCCGGTACGCGTGGACCCTCGGCCTGGTGGGGCTCATCCTGATGATCATTCCCGGCCTGCTGCCGGCGAGCATCTCCGCCAGCGAGTACGACGAGGCCGCCAAGCAGTGGATCCGCATCGGCCCGTTCTCGATCCAGCCCGGCGAGTTCGCCAAGCTGGCGCTGGCGGGGTTCTTCGCCTATTACCTGGTGCGCAAGCGGGAGGTGCTGTCCCTGGCCAGCAGGCGGGTGCTGGGCATCGGCCTGCCACGCGGCCGCGACCTCGGCCCGGTCATCGTGGTGTGGATGCTGTCGATGCTGGTGCTGGTCTGGCAGTTCGACCTGGGCATGTCGCTGACGTATCTCGGCCTGTTCGTAGCGATGCTCTACATCGCCACCGAGCGGGTCAGCTGGCTCATCATCGGCTTCCTGCTGTTCAGCGGCGGGGCGGTGACGGCCTACATACTCGGTCACGCGTTCGGCGGGCCGTTCCGTAACCTCGCCAACCGGGTCGACATCTGGCTCGACCCGTTCGCCGAACCGCACGGCCTGGGCTATCAGCCGGTGCAGGGCCTGCTCAGCCTGGGTACCGGCGGACTGTTCGGCACCGGGCCGGGCGGCGGGCAGCCCACCCAGGTGCCGGAAGTGCACAACGACTACATCTTCGCCGGCATCGGCGAGGAGATCGGGCTGTTTGGCCTCACCGCGCTGCTGGTGCTCTACCTGCTGATCGTCACCCGCGGCATCAAGGCCGGCCTGCTGGTGCGCGACTCGTTCGGCAAGCTGCTCGCCGGTGGTCTCGTCTTCACCTTCGGCCTGCAGATCTTCGTGATCCTCGGCGGCGTCGGCGGCCTGATCCCGCTGACCGGACTGACCACACCGTTCATGTCCGCCGGCGGGTCGTCACTGGCGTCGAACTGGCTGCTGATCGCCGTACTGCTGCGCATTTCGGACGCCGCACGCGGCCCGGCGACTCCGTCCGCACCCGGTGGAGTGCTCCCGCCCCCGGTGGCCGTCCAGGCGTCGTGGGTGAGCCAACCGGAGCCGGCCACCGAGGCGGTGGCGGCACGGGAGGCGGCCACCGAGGCGGTGGCGGCACCAGAGCCGGCCACCGAGGCCGCCGCCGCGCGCGAGCAGCCGGCAGCGCCCGATGACGAGCCGCACGAATCGGCGCCCGCGCCGGCGGAGGAATCAACGGAGGACACGTCAGCGGAGGCAGCCTCGCCGGCGGAGGAATCAACGGAGGACACGTCAGCGGAGGGAGCCTCGCCGGCGGAGGCCATCACCGAGTCGGAGGCCACCACGGAGGCGCCTACGGAGAACCCGCCCGGCCGCACACCGGGGGGTGAGCGAACGTGAACGCGCCGCTACGCCGGGTCGGCATCGTGCTGATGGTCCTGTTCGGCCTACTGTTCGCCAACCTCAACTGGGTGCAGGCCTACCGCGCCGACGAGTACCGCAACAGCCCGTACAACGCCCGGGTGCAGATCGCGGAGTATCAGCGCGAGCGCGGCATGGTCATGGTCGGCCAGGAGCCGACCACGGCCAACGTCGAGACCGACGGCCGGCTGACCTACCTGCGCACCTACCCCGAGGAGGGCCGGTGGGCGCACGTGGTCGGTTACAAGCCGGTCAACGGTGCCGCCACCGGAATCGAGGCGTTCGAGAACGACTTCCTGTCCGGCAGCAGCGACATGCTGTTCGTGGACCGCGTGCGCGATCTGTTCACCGGGCGCCGCACGCCGGGCGGCAACGTGGTGACCACCCTGTCGCGGCCGGCGCAGCAGATCGCGTTCGAGGAGGTGCAGGGCAGCACGAACCGGGGCGCGGTGGTGGCGCTGGACCCGCGCACCGGCGCAGTGCAGGCGCTGGTGTCGCTGCCCAGCTTCGATCCGAACCCGCTGGCCTCCCACGATCCGGCCGAGGCGCAGGAGGCGTACGAGGCGCTGGAGGATGACCCGGGCCAGCCGCTGCGCAACCGTGCGTTGTCCGAGACCTACCATCCAGGGTCGGTGTTCAAGGTGATCGGCAGCGCCGCCGCGTTGCAGCACGGCTACACCGCGGACACGGCGATCCCGGCCGGCCCGGTCTACCAGCCGCCACAGACCACACATGAGATCCGCAACGCTTCCCCGTCCATCTGCCCGCAGGACGAGGTGACCCTGGCGGTGGCGCTGCGCGACTCGTGCAACACCGGCTACGCCCAGCTCGGCGTCGACCTCGGCGGGGACGCGCTGCTGGAGACCGCGCAGGCGTTCGGGTTAGGCGACGACGAGTTCGCGGTGGGTCGCCTGGATGGCGGCGGCATCCCGGTGGCCACCAGCCACACCGGTGACCTGCGGCGCGAGGACGGTCAGGACGACCCGCCGACGGTGGCGCTGTCGTCGATCGGCCAGGCCAGCGTCCGGGTCACCCCCATGCAGGCAGCCATGATCGCTGCCACCGTCGCCAACAACGGAGTCCAGATGCGCCCGCACCTGGTCGAGGCGCTGGAGGACTCGGACCTGAGCCCGGTCTACCGGGCCTCGCCGGAGCAGCTGCGCCAGCCGCTGCCCGCGGAGGTGGCCGCCGAGCTGCGCGAGATGATGGTGGGGGTCGTCACCGGGGGCACCGGCACCAACGCCCGCATCCCGGACGTGGTGGTGGGCGGCAAGACCGGCACCGCCGAGACCGGGGATGGCGAGCCGAACCACGGCTGGTTCATCGGGTTCGCCATCGTCGACGGTGAACCGGTCAGCGCGGTGGCGGTCTTCCTGGAGAACGCCGGGCAGGGCGCGAGCTCCGAGGCGGCCCGGATCGCCGGCCAGGTGATGCGCGCGGCCATCGCGGACCAGGGAGGCGGCTGATGTACGGGCCGGGCATCCAGCTCGCCGGCCGCTACCGCCTGGCCGAGCGGATCGGCTCCGGTGGCATGGGCGAGGTGTGGCGCGGCACCGACGAGGTGCTCGACCGCACCGTCGCGATCAAGTTAATGCTGCCGGCGCTGCTGGACCAGCCGGGCTTCGCCGAGCGGTTCCGCGCCGAGGCGCGCATCATGGCCAACCTCAACCACCCCGGCGTGGTGGACGTGTACGACTACCACAGCGACGACGCGACCACCGCATTCCTGGTGATGGAGTACGTGGCCGGCGACTCGCTGTCGCGCACGCTTGGCCAGGTCGGGCGGCTGACCCCGGCGCGCACCATGGACCTGGTCGCCCAGGCGGCCGAGGCCCTGCAGGCCGCCCACGACCAGGGGATCGTGCACCGGGACGTCAAACCCGGCAACCTGCTGGTGCGCCCGAACGGCACCCTGGTGCTCACCGACTTCGGCATCGCCCGCTCCGAGGCGGCCGCCCAGCTCACCACCGCCGGCATGGTGCTCGGCACCGCCTCGTACATCTCACCGGAGCAGGCGTCCGGGCAGGCGACCTCCCCCGCCTCGGACGTGTACGCGCTGGGGGTGGTGGCGTACGAGTGCCTGGCCGGGCACCGCCCGTTCACCGGCGACAATCCGGTCGACCTGGCGCGGCGGCACATGGACGAGCCGCCACCGGCGTTGCCGCCTGACGTGCCGGCACCGGTGCGTGACGTGGTGCTGCGGGCGCTGGCCAAGAACCCGGCCGGGCGGTGGCCCTCGGCAGCCCACCTGGCCGCCGCCGCCCGGCAGGTCACGGCCGGCGCACCCACCGCGGCCGGCGCACCCACCGCGGCCGGCGCACCCACCGCGGCGCCCTCACCCCCGCCTGCGGGGGTGGCGCCCGCCGCCGCAGGCGTTACCGTGGTCGGCGGAAGCGGGGCGGCTGTGACCCGGCACGCACCCGCGATGCCGCGCGGTGCGCCGCACGCCGCGGCCCGGGACCGACCGTCCCGGGTGCTCGTGGCCGCCCTGGTGCTCACCGTGCTGGCGGTGCTGCTGTTCGCCGGACTGGCCGGCTACGTGGCCCGCCAGATCATCGACGGCGCCACCATCGACGACCTGTTCCCCATGATCGCGTATGCTCTGCACATCGAAGGATCGATGAAAACATGACTGTGCCAGATCGACTGCTTGGTGGCCGGTACGAGGTCGGGGAGCTGCTCGGCTACGGCGGCATGGCCGAGGTGCACCTGGGTCGCGACCGGCGCCTCGGTCGCGAGGTCGCGATCAAAATGCTGCGCACCGACCTGGCGCGCGACCAGACGTTCCAGATGCGGTTCCGCCGGGAGGCGCAGAACGCGGCCTCGCTGAACCACCCGGCGATCGCGGCGATCTACGACACGGGTGAGGAGCGCAGCCCCAGCGGGGAGCCGCTGCCCTACATCGTCATGGAGTTCGTCAACGGCCGCACCCTCAAAGAGGTCCTCGCGGCCGAGCGGCGGGTGCAGCCGAGGCGCGCCCTGGAGATCACCGCCGACATCTGCGCGGCGCTGGATTTCAGCCACCGGCACGGGATCATCCACCGCGACGTCAAGCCCGGCAACGTGATGATCACGCCGAACGGCCAGGTCAAGGTGATGGACTTCGGCATCGCCCGCGACCTCGCCAGCGGCGCCACCACGATGACCCAGACCTCGGCGGTGATCGGCACCGCGCAGTACCTGTCGCCCGAGCAGGCGCGCGGGGAGGCCGTCGACGCCCGCTCGGACGTCTACGCCACCGGCTGTGTGCTGTTCGAGCTGCTGTGCGGCCACCCCCCGTTCGTGGGTGACAGCCCGGTGGCGGTGGCGTACCAGCACGTGCGGGAGGACCCGCCGCTGGTGTCGCAGATCAACCCGGAGGTGGGGCCGGACATCGACGCGGTGGTGCTGAAGGCGCTGGCGAAGAACCCGGCCAACCGCTACCAGTCGGCCGCGGAGATGCGTGCCGACCTGCTGCGCGCCGCCGCCGGCCGGCCGGTGCTGGCCACCCCGGTGATGCCGGACTCCGAGACTGCGCTGCTGGGCGGCCCGGGCGGTGCGGCACAGGTGGGCGACACCGACCGGCGCCGCGCCTCGACGTGGGTGCTGATCGCGCTCGGGGTGCTCGGGGTGCTGGCGGTGATCGCGCTGATCGTTGGGTTGATCATGGCCAGCCAGGCAGGGGACGACCCGGTCCCGGTGCCGTTGATCGTGGATATGACCGAAGACGAGGCGATCGAAGCCATCGAGGACGCCGGCCTGGTGCCGGAACGCGGAGATTCGGTGTCGGCGCTGGACACCGGATGCACCGAGGACCGGGTGGCGGAGCAGGACCCGACGCACGACGTCGGCACCGTGCCGCCCGGCTCCACGGTGACCTACCGGATGTGCGTCGGTCCGGAGGCGTTCAACATGCCGAACGTCGTCGGCTGGACCGAGTCCGCCGCCACCACCGAGCTGGAAGAGCGCGGTCTGGAAGTCACCGTGGAGGAGCGGGACAGCAGCGAACTGCAGGGCCAGGTGGTGGAGACCGACCCGGAGGCCGGGTCGCTGGTGGAGGAGGGCGACGAGGTCACGATCTACGTGTCACTGGGCAATCTCGAGGCTGTGCCCGACGTGCTGGGCGACCCGGAGGACACGGCCATCACCAGGCTGCAGGAGCGTGGTTTCCAGGTCGAGTCGGTGCCCTCCTCCGACGATCCGGAATCGCCCGACGAGGTGGGCACGGTCGCGGGCCAGAGCCCGGATCCGGGTGAGGAACTCGAAGAGGGCGGGACGGTCACCATCTTCATCTACCCGGCCGGCCCCGACCTGACGGCCTCGATCTCCGACCCGGATAACGGCGTCGTGACGGTGCAGTGGGACAACGGCATCTACGGGCCCGTCACCATCGACTGGGGCGACGGCACCGAGGGCACGTTCCAGGCCGCCGGTGATACCGACCACACGTACCAGGAGAGCGGACAGTACGAGATCGTCGTCCAGGCGGTGGAGCACCCGGACCGGGTCGAGCAGCGGACGGTCACCGTCGTGGTCGACGAGGAGGACTGACCGCTCGGGTTCCGCCCGCAAGCCCGAGCGGCGGTCAACCCGGTGGCCGGAGCGTCGCCGGGTCGAGCCGCAACGGCACGACCTCGGCGATGCGTGCCAGGTCGGCATCGTGAGCCAGCACCGCCGCCTGGTGACGCAGGGCAACCGCGGCGATCATGCAGTCGAGCATGCCGCGGGGGGTGACACCCGCCCGCCGGCACCGGCGGTAGATGGTGGCCCCACCGTCGAAGTCCACGACGGAGTCGAACCACAGCAGCTCGCACCGCCCCAGTAGGCGCCGCAGGGCCCACTCGCGCTCGTCGGTGCGGGCGCCCGCAGCGATCTCGGCGATCACGGGCTCGGTTACCGCGAGTTCGCCGTCATGGGAGAGGAGTTCCCGCAGGCGCAGGTGAGCGGGGCTTCCGGTGGCGCGGTCGAACTCGATCCATGCCGACGTATCGGCGAGGATCATGCGGTGGAGCCGCGTGGTGGCTGGTCCGTCGGCGGCTCACCGATCGAGTGGGAACCCTCCATCGCCAGCGCCTCCTCGCGGGTCATCGGCTCACCCGCCACCGCCCGCAGCGCGAGGTCCACGGCTTCCGTCTTCGTACGCAGCCGGTACCGCCGCATGATCGTGCGGACGCGGTCGTCGTCGATCTCGATGTTGGTGCGGACCTTTGCCATACACTAATCGTACACGTGTGGCCGGCGAGGTAGGCGTGAGCGAAGGCGGCCCAGCCGGCGCCTCACTCGACGGCAGCGCCTCGAGCGGATCATCGGGTCAGCGCGGCGGTCGGGTGACGGGTTCGCTGGCGACCTCAGGACGTCGAGATCCGACCGCTGGGCGGTCACTGTCGTGCGTGACTTCACGCATCGGTGCCAGCGTCACGCGCCGGTGCCACGACCCGCGAAGCTGCGGAGTGCAACCTCATGCGTGGACGAAGGCGGTCCGGCGACGCTCCTCCACCTCGGCGGCGAGTGCCGGAGCGCGCTCGCGCGCGGCGGGCAGGCCGCAGTCGGCGAGCCAGTTCGCCAGCAGTAGGTGCCCGCCCTGGGTGAGCACCGACTCCGGGTGGAACTGCACACCCTCGATCGGCAGTGACCGGTGGCGCATCGCCATCACGACCCCACCCGCTACCTCGGGTTGATCATGGACTTTATGATCTGACACGCCGGACGACACGCCGGAATAGTCCATGATCAACGTTGGGGTGGGGGTGGTGCGGGCGGTGACTTCGATCTCATCCGGCAACGTGGACTCGATCACCGCCAGCGAGTGGTACCGGGTGGCCGTGAACGGCTCCGGCAATCCCGCCAGCACGCCGGCGTTGTTGTGCGTGACCTGCGAGGTCTTGCCGTGCAACAACTCCGGCGCCCGCGTCACGGTCGCCCCGTACGCCTCCCCGATCGCCTGGTGGCCCAGGCACACCCCGAAGATCGGCAGCCGGCCGGCGTACTGGCGGACCAGGTCCAGGCAGATGCCGGCGCGGTCCGGGCTGCCCGGCCCGGGCGACAGCAGCACCGCCGCTACTCCGGGCCGGCCGACCTCGGCGACGTCGATCTCGTCGTTACGCCGTACCTCGCACTCGGCACCGAGCTGGCTAAGGTATTGCACCAGGTTGTAGACGAACGAGTCATAGTTGTCGATAACCAGGACGCGCACACTCACTCCCCGACGTCGTACGGGATCTCGTGCGGGTCTTCGGGCACATCCTCGTCATGCTCGGGGTCGACCAGACCGGGGTCGGAGCCGTCATCGAACTCCGCGCCCGGCCCGCTGCCCGGGCCCTCGATCGTCGATCCGTCGAACGGCAGCAGCCAGTCCTCGACAAACGGCGCCGTCGCCGGGAAGACGTAGAACCACAGCAGGCTCACCGCCCCGGCGAAGAGCAGGACCGATCCGGTGATCTTGCCCGGCAGCCCGAACGGGAGGTGCCGCCAGATCCACGCGTACATGCTCCCCCTCTCAGCCGCCCATGCCTCCGAGCACGCCGGGTCGACCCGCGGACTGCGGTTGCTGGTCGACCAGTTCGGCGTGCACGATCAGGCGCTCGTAGTTGTCCCACTTCGGGTGACAGGTGGTCAGGGTCAGCACCGCCCGATCGGGTTCGGCGCCCGGCTCGCCCGGCACCGGTGCCACCACCTCGACCGCGGTCGGCTTGACGATGTGGTTCTCGTAGACCCGGTAGATGTACCAGTTGTCGCGGGTCTCCACCACGATGGTGTCCCCGCCGGCCATCCGGTCCAGGTCCCAGAAGGTGGCCGGGTTGCGGTGCCCGGCCACCGCGAAGTTGCCGATCTCGCCGGGCATGGCGCCGGACGGGTAACGACCGGGTGCGTAGCGGATGTCGTCCAGTTCCACGCCCTCGACGACCACCCAGTGCTTGCCGAGCTTGGGGATGTACAGCCGGGCGATCGCGTGACCGGGCGGCGGGCCGAGCGGCTGCGGGGCGGCCGTCTCCTCGGCCTCCTCCTCCTCATCCTCGCGCGGAGGCATCACCGTGGGGTCGAGGCCGGCGTCCGGGTTGGCCCACAGCTCCTCGAGCTGCCGGTCCAGGTCGTCCTGGTGCGAGGCGACGACCGCGGACTTGCCCCAGACCTCGTAGGCGGCCAGCAGCAGCACGATCACTCCGAGTGTGATCAGCACCTCGCCGAACCCCCGCACGGTAGTCCGCACCACCGTGCCGACGGTGGTGCGGGTCAGTGCCGAGTGGACGCTGCGGTAGCCGCCGCTCTTGGAGCGGACCGCCCGCAGCGGAACGACCTGCTCACCGGGTGTCGGTTCGGGGCGCGGGGCGTCGGCTTCCGGGTCGGCCTCCGGCGCAGGCGGGACGACGCCGAGCAGTCCGGTCTCGTCAGTCTGCTCCGGCGCGCTCACCGTCGGGATGACACTGGTGGGCCGGTCGCCGACGTCGGCCGGCGAGGCAGGCGCCTCGGCAGTGCGGTCGGACACCGCCGGCAGCACCACTGTGTGATCGGGGGAGGCCTCGGTCTCGGTGGCGTCGTTGCCGGGAGATGCGGGCCGGACACCGGCCACCGCCGGGCTCACCGGCGCGGGTCCGGTCCACGGGTCCGGTGGCTCTCCGTTGGTGTCGTGGTAGACGGTGCCGTTGCGACCGCCGCCGTTGTGGACCGCCCCCTGCTGGCCGGCACCGTTGCCGGCGTGCTCGCGGCCGGGCAGGCCGGTCCACAGGGTGCTGTCAAACCGCAGCACCGTGGTCTCGTCATCGTCCGGCGCGCGGTGCCGTCCGCGCCGCGGGTAGCCGGCGGGCGCGGTCATTCTGGCACCCGCCCGGACCGCAGTGTGCTCGTCCCGTCAAACGCCGGCACGGTCACGTCCTCCTCCACCGTCTCCCGGTAGCCGAGCCCGTACGCGTCAGCTGCCTCCCGATAAAGCTGTACCCCCGGCGACTCCGCAAGCGCGTTACGTAGTGCGTCCGGATCCCCGATCGCGGTAATGACGTACGGCGGCGAGTACGGACGGCCGTGCAGCAACAGTACGGGTCCTACGCAGATTACCGCACTCGTCGAGATCACCCGAACCCCCATGATCGACATCGCCTCCGCCCCGCCGGCCCACAGCGCGTTGACCACCGCCTGCATGTCCTCTTGGTGAACGAGTAAGTCGTCCGCTTCGGCACCGTCCGGGCGTACTCCGTCCGGACGTAGCGCGTCGTCGAGCACCACGGTCAGGCCGGGCCCGGACACCGCCGAGAAGCCGGCGGCGTAGCGGTAGAGGTCGGCGCGTTCGCGCTCGCCGAGCACCGGGGTGTCCGCGCCGGCCAGCGCTGCGGTCAAGCTCTCTACGTCGGCCTGCAGGTCGCTGAGGGTCGCCTCGGCTTCGGCGACCCGTTCCTGGCGCTCCACTATGAGTTCGGCCAGTTCCAGCCGGCGGTCTTCGCGCAGCGGGGTGCCGTCGGCCGTCGTGGCGCTGGTGGTGAACAGGAAGCCGGCCGCGAGGGCGATGACCGGCACCGCGACCGACCAGCCGTGGCCCCGGCCGGGCCGCGTCGCCGGCAGCAGCGCCCTGCCGATCCGGCGCAGCACGTCGCCGCGGCCGGCGTCTCCTCGCGAGCGGCCCATCAGCACCTCCCCCCGACTCCGTCACGTCTACCACGAACCGGCGCCGTTGGGCAGGGCCCTGCGACGGCCCAGGCTCGCCGGAGCCGGTGTTGTTGACTACGCTAACGTCAACAGCAGTGTTACAGGCCCACCGGGAGCGCGCCGTGCCGAAGTCGCAAATCCGAAAGAAGAAGGTCTACACCCCCCCCGCCGAGGTGCGACCGGCGTCAGAGGCGGCAAGCCGTAAGCCGAGCCCGCCGTGGCTGCCGGTGCTCGGCGTCGGCATGATCATCTTCGGTATTCTCTGGCTGGTGGTCTTCTACCTGTCGGCCGGGCAGTACCCGGTGGCCGCGTGGGGTTACTGGAACCTGGTTGTCGGGTTCACTGCGATGGTGGGCTCGCTGGCCGTCTTCTCCCGCTGGCGGTGAGGCGCGCGAGTCGCGGAACTACGCCGGTGTAGTTATCCACAGGTGTTTCCACAGTGTGGATAACACTCAGCAACCCGCATGGGCTTGCGCGAATCGGTCAGATAGCGATTTAAGGGGATCCGATGGGCGCCGTCCAGATCGTCGCAACCAGTGTCACCGCCGCCATCACGGTGGTCGCGCTCGTGTTCGTGGTGCGGGCGGTGCGACGCATGGTCGCGGTGGTCCGGCTGGGCCAGCCGGACCCGACCCGCTCGGTCGACCCGGGGCAGCGCACCGCCACCATGCTGCGGGAGATCTTCGGCCACACCCGGATGCTCAAATGGTCGGTGGTCGGCGTCGCCCACTGGTTCGTGATGGTCGGCTTCATCCTGCTGGCGGTGCTGGTCCTCGCCGCGTACGTGGAGGTGGTCGACCCGACGGCCAGCCTGCCCCTGATCGGCGCGTGGACGGCCTACGGTCTGGTCACCGAGCTGCTCAGCGTGGCCGGGGTGGCCTCGATCATGGTGCTGATCGTCATCCGGCTGGCCAACCTGCCCCGGTGGCGCAGCCGCTCGCGGTTCGCCGGCTCGACGGCGTGGCAGGCCTACTACGTGGAGTACACGATCCTCGCCGTGCTGGCGCTCGGCCTGATCACGCGGGGGATCAAGGCGTCCCTCGGGATCCTGCCGTACCCGACCTGGGCCGCGCCGGTCAGCCACGCGCTCGGCGGCGCGCTGCCGGCCAGCGAGGCGGGTATCAGCCTGGTCGCCATGGTCAAGGTGCTCGTGTCCATGGCGTGGGTCATCGTCATCTCCGTCAACCTGACCATGGGGGTGGCGTGGCACCGGTTCACCGCCTTCCCGAACATTTTCTTCAAGCGCTCCGGCGGGTCCGCCCCGGCGCTCGGCGCGCTGCGACCGATGACCTCCAACGGTGCGCCGCTGGACTTCGAGCAGGCCGATCCGGACACCGACCAGTTCGGGGTGGCCACGGTCGAGCAGTTCACCTGGAAGGGACTACTGGACTTCACCACCTGCACCGAGTGCGGCCGGTGCCAGGACCAGTGCCCGGCGTGGAACACCGCTAAGCCGCTGTCGCCGAAGTTGGTGGTGCTGAGCCTTCGTGACCACGCGTACGCCAAGGCGCCGTACCTGCTCGCCGGCGGCGGCCGGACCCCGGACGGGGAGGAGAAGGCCACCGCCGGGCAGCTGGCCCCGGTGCCGGCCTCGGCGCTGGCCGAGGCGGAGCGGCCGCTGGTGGGCGGGGCCGAACAGGCCGGCATCATCGACCCGGACGCGCTGTGGGCCTGCACCACCTGCGGCGCGTGCGTGGAGCAGTGCCCGGTCGACATCGAGCACGTCGACCACATCGTCGACATGCGCCGGCACCAGGTGCTCATCGAGGCGAGCTTCCCCCCGGAGGCCGGTGCGATGCTGCGCAACCTGGAGAACAAGGGCAACCCGTGGGGCGCGCCGGCGAACACCCGGGAGGACTGGACCAAGGGCCTGGACTTCGAGGTGCCGCGGGTCGGCGAGACCGAGGATTTCGACTACCTGTTCTGGGTCGGCTGTGCCGGCGCGTTCGAGGACCGCGCCAAGAAGACCACCCGGGCGGTGGCCACACTGCTGCACCAGGCCGGGGTGAGGTTCGCGATTCTCGGCGAGGGCGAGACCTGCACCGGCGACCCGGCGCGACGCATCGGCAACGAGTTCCTCTACCAGATGCTGGCCGAGCAGAATGTCGAGACGCTCAATGACACGTTCGGCGATCGACCCAAGGAGCGCCGGAAGATCGTCGCGACCTGTCCGCACTGCTTCAACACGCTGGGCAACGAGTACGGGCAGTTGGGCGGCGAGTTCGAGGTCGTCCACCACACGCAACTGCTGGCCCACCTGGTGTCGGAGGGCAGGTTGACGCCGGTGCGGCCGATCGATTCCGGCCTGACCTGGCACGACCCGTGCTACTTGGGCCGGCACAACCAGGTCTACACGCCACCGCGGGAACTGCTGCAGGCGGTCGCGGGTGACGGTGCGGGTCAGGTGCGCGAGATGCCCCGCAACGCGGAGCGTTCCTTCTGCTGCGGCGCCGGCGGTGCCCGCATGTGGATGGAGGAGCGGATCGGCAAGCGCATCAACGTTGATCGGGTGGAAGAGGCGCTCGACACCGGTGCGAACACGATCGCGGTCGGGTGCCCGTTTTGCTTCACCATGCTCGGGGACGGGTTGACCGGCAAGCAGTCGGCCGGCGAGGCGGGTGAGGACGTGGAGGTGGTCGACGTCGCGACCGTCCTGCTGCGAGCGACGCAACCGGCGACGCAACCGGCCACGGACGCGTCCCCCAGCGAGCCGTAACCAGTCCACCACGTGGGGAAGTTAGTACGTTCGGGGGGTTGCTGCTGACCGAACGGCCACCGTAGCGTGTACCGCGGTCCATGCCCTGACCGTGGCCGTACCCTGGTGGTCTCGGCCCGAGACAAGGAGTCACCCGGTGACGCCTCTGCGCTCATCGCTCCGTCGCCTGCTGCTCTGCGTCGCCGTCGCGGCACTGGTGATCGCGCCGGCGAGCCATGCGCACGCCGAGCCCACACTGGAGGAGATCGAGGCCGAGATCGATCGCGCGTGGCGCCAGCTCGAGCCGCTCAGCGAGCAGTACAACCGCGTGCGCAGCGAGCTCAAGGCCAACCAGGAACTGTCCGCGCAGCTCGAGGAGGAGATCGCCCCCCTGGAGCTGAAGATGGGCATCGCCAGCGCCGAGCTGGAGGTCATCGTCGCCCGCCAGTACAAGGGTGGCGGGCTGTCAGCGTTCAACTCCCTGCTCACCAGCGGATCGCCGACCACCTTCGTGGAGCAGCTGGCGTTGCTGGACATCGTGGCGCGGGACCAGCAGCGGCGGATTGAGGAACACCGCCAGGCGCGTCAGGAGTTCGAAGAGCAGAAGGCCGAGATCGATGCGCTGATCGAGGAACAGCAAGCCCAGCGGGCCGACCTGGAGGAACGCGCCGACCAGATCGAACGGGAGCTGGCCCGGCTGGAGAACCTGCTCGAGGAGGCGCGGGCGCAGCAGCAGACCACACCGGACGACGGCAGTGGGCTGTTCATCGGGGACTGCCCGGCGGTGGCCGGCAGCGGCGCCGGCGCCACCGCGGCGCAGTTCGCCTGCGGCGAGATCGGCAAGCCGTACGTGTGGGGCACCAACGGCCCCGACACGTACGACTGCTCCGGGCTGACCCAGCAGGCGTGGGCCGCCGCCGGCGTGTCACTGACCCACTACACCGGCGCGCAGTGGAACGAGGGCACGCCGGTGAGCAGGGCCGAGGCACGCCCGGGCGACCTGGTCTTCTTCTACAGCGACCTGTCGCACATGGGCCTCTACGTCGGTAACGGGCTGATGGTGCATGCGCCGCGCACCGGTGATGTGGTGCGTATGGCCAGCATCGACAACATGCCGATCTCCGGCTTCCGGCGACCCGGCTGACCCGCGTCAGGTCACCGACCCCGCGTCAGGTCACCGACGCCGGATCCACGACCGGGAAGTAACCGCCGCCGACCATGCGGCCGGACTGGCTCGACCCGAACGGGTTCCCGTCCAGCCGCAACACGTACTCGCCACTGAGCACGTAGAGCTCGTTGGTGTAGGCGACGTCGTCGACCCACTCGAGGGAGTCACGGTCGATCGGGTTGTCGCCGGGCCCCTCCTGGTACCGCTCCAGCCAGGTGGCCCGGGTGTCCTCCTCCAGGCGGTTCCGCATGAAGGTGTCGAAGCCCTCCTGGCCGGTCTTCCCCTCGAACCGCTCGTCCTGCCAGTCCATCAGCGTGATGGTGTAGCGCATCCCGCTGAGGTCCTCGCCATCGGCCTCCCACACGCACGCCTGGTAGCCCTCGTCGCTCTCCGTCGCACCGATCGCGCGGAAGTCGGTCCAGTCGTGGTACTCCTGCAGGCCTTCGGGGTCGAGCAGCGCGCAGAGCCCGTCCGCACCGCCGTTGTCCGTGCCGCCGTTTTCCGCACCGGCGATCGCGTCCGCGCCGCCCTCCTCGGTCGCGGTGGCACCGTTGTCAGTGGCGCATCCGGACAGCAGAAGTGCGGATCCGGCCAGCAGCGCGGTCAGTGAACGGGAAATGCGCATCGGGTTCCTTCCGTCGGTCGATCCACGGCAATGGCAGGGGATACTACCGTCCTGCGGTGCCCGCGTGATTGCCGCAAACATCCACGTAGCCACTCATTCACCACCGTGATGTCACCCGTTCGTACCGCGTTCCTGATCGGAAGGTCGTCGCAGCCTGCGCCCACGTCCACTTATTCCACGTACAACCGGTGCTCCGTTGGTGACCGACAGTCCAGGTGAGCCGCCCCGCCGTGGTGGTACTTGACCATGCCAGCGCTGGGGTCTAAGCTCACCTGACGTCGAGCCGGACGTCGGTCACCCAACCCGGGCGGCCCCGGTCGACGCCGCCGAGTCGTCACGGCCCTCGCGGCCACGACGAGCCGGGGACCCACACCGCATGTGGGCCTGCCCGCGGGCCGGTCCTCCTGCGCGGGGTTAATCCGCGGATGCCGCGGTAGGGCGAGCTTCCCGCCCGCACCCGTCAGCTAACCCGGTAGGCGGTAGGGGAAGTAAGGAGAACCGACCCGGTGGCTGGTCATGCCAGGCGGGCGCGTCACCTCCGCTCCACCCCGGAGACGACGCGGTCGCACTCACGTCGCCGCCCCTCCGAAGCCAGACCGCGTCGTTCAATGCTGGTCACCGTGTTGGCGGTGCTCGGGATGCTGTCCGCGTCCGGTCTCGTCGCCAGCACCGCACACGCCGACCCCTCGCCAGCTGAGATCGAGGCCCAGATCGACGAGATCTGGCGGGAGCTGGCGCCCGTCATCGAGCAGCACAACGCGACCCGGATCGAGCTCGGCCAGATGCGCGAGGAGATCGAGGAACTCGAGGAACGCATCGCACCGCTGCAGTTGCGGGTGGATCTCGCCATGGCCGAGGTGGCCGACATGGCCGTGTACGCGTTCAAGGGGGGCAACGTCTCGACCTTTAACGCACTGCTGTCCAGCGGCTCGCCGCAGACTCTCGCCGAGCAGCTTGCCGTGCTCGACCAGGTCGCCAAGTCGCGACAGAACCAGATCGCCAAGGTGCTGGACTCCAAGGAGGAGTACCAAGCGCAGAAGGAGTCGCTGGACCAGCTGGTCGCCGAGCTCGAGGTACGGGAGGCGGAGCTGGCCGCCCGGGCCGACGAGATCGACGCCGAGATCGAGCGGCTGCAGGCGCTGCGGTTGGAGGCGTACGGCTCCGGTGGCGGCACCGGGAACTTGCGGCCGGCACCGTGCCCGGCGGAATATCACGGTGGCCCCGGCAGCCAGGCGGCCGCGTTCGCGTGCGAGCAGATCGGCAAGCCGTACTCCTGGGGCTCGGCCGGGCCGGACTCGTACGACTGCTCCGGGCTGACCAAGGCGGCGTGGGCCCAGGCCGGCGTCTACCTGCCGCACAACGCCGCCCAGCAGCGCTACACGATCGACTACGTCAGCCGGGATGAGCTACGGCCGGGCGATCTGATCTTCATTTACCACGACCTGAGCCACATCGGGCTCTACGTCGGCGACGGCTGGATGGTTGACGCCTCCCGGCCGGGCGTGCCGGTGCAGATGCGCAGCATCCATGCGTCCGGGCCCATCCACAGCTACGGCCGGCCGGGCTGACCTTGGCCGCGGGTGGGCCAGGTGCGCCACCGCTGCCAGGAGCGACTCGGCGTCGGGCCCCGCTGGCCCTGGTAGCGGGAGCCGTAGACGTCCGACCCGTAGGGGTGCTCGGACGGTGACGAGAGCCGGAAGATGCACAGCTGGCCGATCTTCATCCCCGGCCACAGCCGGATCGGCAAGGTGGCGACGTTGGACAGTTCGAGTGTGACGTGGCCGGAGAAACCGGGGTCGATGAAGCCGGCGGTGGAGTGGGTCAGCAGGCCCAGGCGACCGAGTGAGCTCTTGCCCTCGATGCGCGCGGCGAACTCGTCGCTGAGCGTGACCACCTCGAGCGTGGAGGCGAGCACGAACTCGCCGGGATGCAACACGAACGGCTCCCCGTCGGCGACCTCGACCTGCGAGGTGAGGTCGTCCTGGCGGGTAGCCGGGTCGATGTGTGTGTAGAGGTGGTTGTTGAAGATCCCGAACAGCCGGTCCAGCCGCACGTCGATGCTCGACGGCTGGATCAGGTCCGGGTCGAACGGATCGAGGTTGAGGCTGCCGGAGGCCAGCGCGGCTGCTAGGTCGCGGTCGGAGAGCAGCACGTGACGCAGCCTACCCGTCGGGCGCCAGCGGTCCGCCTCGCCCATCTGCCGCGATCTTGGACGATCGTTACCGAATAGGGGCGCCGGGCGTCCAAGATCGCGGAAGGGATGGAAGCGGGACGGTGGTTGGGATTTGTGGCGCCTCGAACGTTTGTGCTATAGACTGCCCGCATGGCCACCTGGTCCCAGTTCGTCACCGCCGTTCCGCACCTTGCGTCACAGGTGCGGGGTTTCTTCGAGCCGGTGGGCCAGAGCCTCGGCTATCTGGCCACGGTGCGTCCCGACGGTGGCCCGCGGGTGCATCCGGTGATGCCGTTGGTCACCGATGAGGGGTTGTTCTGCTTCGTGGTGCGGTCCCCGAAGCGTCGCGACCTGGAACGTGACGGGAGGTATGCGCTGCACGCCCTGCCCGGTGAGTCCGGCGACCACGAGGCCTACCTGGCCGGCACCGCCGCCGCCGTCACCGACCTGCGCCGGGTGGACCGGCTCGCCCGCGTGTTCCGGGCCGCGCCGGACCGCGACTGGATGCTGTTCGAGCTGCGCGTCGACGTGGCGATGGTCGGGCGCGCCGGGCTGGCGTACGAGATCTGGCACTCGCCCGGGCCGCTACCGCAGCCGCGTGGCCTGGCGTGCACCTCCCCACCCGGCCAGGTACAGTAAACGAGCCTGCGGGTGTAGTTCAATGGCAGAACATCAGCTTCCCAAGCTGACAATGCGGGTTCGATTCCCGTCACCCGCTCCATTTCCCCAGCTCAGACCACGTGTCGGTGGTGGTATCGAGAGTACGTCTCTCACTTGCTGGGGATCTTGTTGGGCAACATGCCTGGCTCTACTCATTGATGTCAATAAATCAGACATGGCGGCGACGGTACCTCACGGGCCGGCCGGCCGGGGCCAGGGTGCAGAGCATCGACCAGTTCGGCGGCGTGCCCGCCAGGACGCTTGTCGGCTCAGGCGGGATGTGGTGGATCCACCTCGGCAAGTTCACGACTGCGCCGATTTCCCGTCGCCCGCTCCACGTCCCGGTCACTTTCCACCCGGCCGCTAGAGTGCGGGCGTGGGCGACGACGAGCGACTGACAATCATCGACCTGCTCCAGCTCACCAGCTGGACGGTCTTCGACATCGACGCGGCGGGACGGCTGCTGGCCGGCTCCGACGCCGGCGGATCGACCCAGCTGGTCGAGATCGACCCGGACGGGGTCCACACCCCGCTGACCGCCCTGCCCGGTGCCTGCTCCGGCCGTTACCTGCCCGGGCAGCGCCGCGTCGTGGTGGAGCACGACACCGACGGCAACGAACGTTCGCAACTGTCGCTGCTCACCGTGGACCCGCTGCCGGACAAGCCGGTGGATCTGCAAGGGCTGGAACCTTTTGTGCGTGACCCGGCCTACATCCACGCGCTGGTGGACGTGCGGGACGACGAGGTGGTCTACCGCACCAACCGGCGCAACGGCGTCGACTTCGACGTGCTGGTCAGGCACGTCGGCACCGGCGACGAGCGCACACTCTACGACGCCGGCGGCATGGTGACCCGCGTCGACGTGGACGGCGACACGGTGGCGGTGACGCTGGCCTCGTCGCAGCCCTGCTCCAGCCAGGTGCGCATGGTCCGCCAGGGACACCTGCGCGACGTGACCGCGCCGGATGACCACGCCTGGCACGACACGGTGACGATCGTGCCCGGGACCGACACCGTGGTGATGTCGTCCAACCACGCGCGGGACTTCCGGTCGGTGGTGCGGGTCGACGGGGAGGATCGCTGGCAGACCCTGGTGGCCGCCGACGACCACGACCTCAGCGTGGTCCCATCGCCTGACGGCCGGCACCTGCTGGTCGTCCGGCACATCGACGGCGCGCACGAACTGGCGCTGCATGCTCCGGACGGCCAGCTCCGCACCCCGATCACCCTGCCCCGGCGTGGCGTGGTCACCCCGGTATGGTCGCCGGAGTCGAACCTGCTGGCGGTCGGGCTCACCAGCCCGACCTCCCCCGGCGACATCCTGGTGGTCGACCCCGCGACCGGTCAGGTGCGGATGGTGGTGGACGGCACCGCGCAGCTGACCCCCGCACGGCGCGCGGCGCTGGTCGAACCGGTCAGCGCCGGCATCCCCACCCGCGACGGCGAGACCGTCCCGTGCCTCGTCTATCACCCGCCCGCACCGGTCCCGGGGCTGGCGGGCTCGGTGGTGGTCAACATCCACGGCGGTCCGGAGTCGCAGGCACAGCGACAGTTCAACGCGGTCAACCAGGGGCTGGCCGCGGCCGGTCACATCGTGCTGGTGCCCAACGTGCGCGGCTCCACCGGGTACGGCAAGCGTTGGTACTCGATGGACGACGTCCGGCTGCGGCTGGAGTCGGTGCGCGACCTGGTCGACATCCGGGAGTGGGTGCCATCCGCCGGCGGGGACCCGCAGCGGGTCGCCCTCTACGGCGGCAGCTACGGCGGATACATGGTGCTCGCGGCGCTTTCGATACACCCCGGGCTGTGGGCCGCCGGGGTGGACATCGTCGGCATCTCCTCGCTGGTGACCTTCCTGGAGAACACCTCCGACTACCGCCGGGCACACCGCGAGCGCGAGTACGGCAGCCTCGCACATGATCGGGACTTCCTGCACGAGGCGTCGCCGCTGAGCTACCTGTCGGCCATGGACACACCACTGTTCGTGATTCATGGGGCAAACGACCCGCGGGTGCCGCTGACCGAGTCCGAGCAGATCAAGGCGGCGCTGGACGCCAAGGGCGTGCCCTGCACGCTGCGCGTCTACCACGACGAGGGGCACGGGCTGGCCAAGCGCGCCAACCGTCTGGATGCGTATCCCGCCGCGCTCGCGTTTCTCGCCGAGCAGCTTCGCCGGCCGGAATGAGCGTCGGTGCGCACACCGCCGGTGGCGCCCGCTGATCCGGGACGACCGGCGGCAGGGAGTTATTGCATCGCCGCCGGAACGCAATCCCCCGGGCGCCGGTGCCGTCTGTCAGGGGTGACGGCGCTTTCAACTCGAACCGGGAGGGTTTCTGATGACGACGACCACCATGACGCTGGAGGAGATCAAGCAGCGGCAGCAGCAGACCTGGAGCAGCGGCACATACGGCAAGGTGGCGTGGCTGACGGTCCCGCTCGCTGAGGTGTTGTGCGAGGCCCTCGACCTCCGACCCGGCGCCACCGTGCTCGACGTGGCTACCGGCACGGGTCATGTGGCGCTCGCCGCGGCACGCCGTTTCTGTGAGGTCACGGCGATCGACTACGTGCCCACGCTGGTGGGGGAGGCCCGCGAGCGGGCCGCGGCCGAACGACTACCGGTGGAGTTCCGGGACGCGGACGCGGAGGACCTGCCCTTCCCGGACGGGTCGTTCGACTACGTCACGTCGGCCGTCGGGGTGATGTTCACCGCGGACCACGAGCGTGCGGCGCGGGAGTTGGTGCGCGTGTGCCGGCCGGGCGGTCGCATCGGCATGGTGAACTGGACGCCGACGGGGTTCATCGGCGACCTGCTCAGCGTGGTGGGGCGCCACGCTCCGCCGCCGCCCGGTGCCCCGCCACCGGTGCGCTGGGGCTCCGAGGACGGGCTCCGCGAGCTGTTCGGCAGCAGCGTGAGCGACCTGACGTGTACTGTCGCCACGGTCACGCAGCGGTTCCCGTCGCCGGAGCACTTCGCAGACTTTTTCCTCACCAACTACGGACCGACGCTGAAGGCGGCCGAACGGCTCCCGGCGGAGGGCCGGCACGCCCTGCGTGATGATCTGGTCGCGCTGGCGTCCGGGGCGAACCATGCGACCGACGGCACGGTGCGGGGCGAGTGGGAATACCTGCTCGTCCTCGCCACCAAGGCATGACCGGGGCGCGGCGGCCCGCCGCCCACCGCGGGGTCCGGACTGTGCGAAACGGCCGAAGTGACTGACCCGACGGTTGATTCGCCGCCCCCGGGCGGACGGCGTCACCAGCGCCGCTCGGCGATCAGGCATGCTATGGGCCGGACCTATGAAGCTGCCCCGAGCGGCGGGCCGACGCCCGCTGAGCCCCGCCTCCCGCGCCGGCATCGGCGCGGCCGCTGTGCTGCTCGCGATCGTGGCCGCGGTGGAGCTGGCGGACGGCCCCGAGTCCAACTACCTGGGGCTGATCGCGGCGGCGCCGTTTCTGACCGCGGTGTTCGCCACCTGGCGGGTGGTGTTCGGCGTGGGCACGGTCGCCACCGCGATCGCCTTGTCGTTCGCATTCGCCGATCCTGAGATGTCCCTACAGAGCGGCGTCAACGTGGCCGGGGTCGCTCTGGCTACCGCCATCGCCTCGGTGGTCGCCACGGTCCGGCAGCGTCAGGCCGCGCGCATCGCGGAACTGGCCAGATTGGCCAGCGTGGCGCAGCAGGCGGTGCTGCGCCCGCTGTCGCATGAGCTCGGCAACCTGACCGTCGCCGGGCGGTACGTGTCGGCCACCGCGGCCGCCGACATCGGCGGCGACCTCTACGAGGCGCTCGACACCCCGTACGGGGTACGGATCATTGTCGGTGACGTACGGGGCAAGGGGCTGGAGGCGGTGCGGCTGGCCAGCATCGTGCTCGGTTCGTTCCGGCATGTGGCCTACGAGCGTGCCGACCTGCGGGCGGTCGTGGCGGACCTGGATCGCACGGTGGCGCGCTCGGTGGGCGAGGAGGACTTCGTCACCGCGGTGCTGCTCGAGGAACGCGGTGGGATTCTCACGCTCATCAACTGTGGACATCCGGCGCCGTTGTTGTTGCGGCGCGGGGAGGTGTCGCCGCTGGACCCGCCGGGCACCGCTCCGCCGCTCGGATTCATGCCGGTGCCCATTCCGCGGGTGGAACGGCTCGAGCCCGCTGACCGGTTGCTGTTGTTCACCGATGGACTTGGTGAGGCCCGTCGGGACGGGGAGTTCTTCCCGATCGCCGAGCGGGCCTGGGGGCTGTTGGGACACGGCCGCGTGGCGGACGGGCTGGCATCGTTGGAGGCGGCGCTGGTCGAGTGGGTGAGGGGCCGCTTGGAGGACGACATCGCGATGGTGCTGATGCAGTACACCAGCGCCGATTCACCGTTGCCGGCCCCGTCGCCGAGCTGGGAGATCGACGAGATGCGCGAGTCCGCTGGCGACCAGCAGGGTGGGTAGACGGGACAGGTCAGGTGGTGAGCTCCTCGGCGCGGATCTCGGCTTCGTCCGCCGTGGGGTCCGCCACGTCATCGTCGGCGGTGCCGGTCGCCTCGGCGGTGCCGGTTCCGACAGCAGTGCCGGTTCCGACAGCGGTGCCGGTCGCCTCGGCGGTGCCGGTTCCGACAGCCGGCCGGGTCGCGGCGACCGGTCCCGGCGACGGTGGTCGCACAGCAGCGACGGCAACGTAACGCTGGGGACGGTCCTCCCGGTGCCGACCCACGTATTCGTGCGACTCACGGAATCCGAGCATCTCGGTCAATCGGCTGGCGATAGTCACTACACCTCCCTTGTCGGGCCTCTTGGTCCCAACGAGAGCGCGATTGACCGGTAACGCCTTCGGGGCGTGTCGGTGATATCGCCGGCACCGGGCGCGGGGGCGGCTCGCCGGCGGTTACCGAGTGGTAATATTAATTGGGTTACCAGTCAGTAATAACGCTTCAGGGGTCGATGATGAGCCACTACCAGAGCAACCTGCGGGACCTCGAGTTCAACCTGTTCGAGGTCTTCGCCACCGGCCGGGACGGCCAGCCGGAAATCTTCGGCACCGGCCCCTTCGGTGAGGTCGACGTGGACACCGCACGCAGCATCCTCATCGAGGTGGACCGGCTGGCGCGGGAGGACCTTGCGGCGAGCTTCGTCGAGGGTGACCGCAACCCACCGGCGTTCGACCCCGCGAACCCCTCCGTGCGGATGCCCGACGGGATCCGCCGGTCCTTCCAGGCGTTCATGGACTCCGAGTTCTGGCGCCTGGACCTGCCCGAGGAGCTCGGTGGCACGTTCGCGCCGCGCAGCCTGTGGTGGTCGTTGGCCGAGATGGTCCTGGGCGCGAACGCCCCGGTGTGGATGTACGCCTCCGGCCCATCGTTCGCGCACACCCTGCTGCGCGAGGGCACACCCGAGCAGCAGCAGTGGGCCAAGCTCTTCGTCGAGAAGGGATGGGGGGCCACCATGGTGCTCACCGAGCCGGACGCCGGTTCCGACGTGGGCGCCGGGCGCACCAGAGCGGTCCCGCAGCCGGACGGCTCCTGGCACCTGGAGGGTGTCAAGCGCTTTATCACCTCCGGTGAGCACGACCTGACCGACAACATCATCCATTACGTACTGGCCCGCCCCGAGGGAGCCGGCCCCGGTACGAAGGGGCTTTCGCTGTTCATTGTGCCCAGGCACCACTTCGACCCGGCCACCGGCGAGCTGACCGGGCGCAACGGCGTGTTCGCCACCCACGTCGAGCACAAGATGGGCCTGAAGGTGTCGACCACGTGCGAGCTCACCTTCGGCGAGCACGGCGTCCCGGCCAAGGGCTGGCTGATGGGTGAGGTGCACGAGGGCATCAGGCAGATGTTCCTCATCATCGAGTACGCGCGGATGATGGTCGGCACCAAGGCCATCGCCACCCTGTCGACCGGATACCTCAACGCGCTGGAGTACGCCAAGAACCGGGTCCAGGGCGCGGACCTGCAGCAGATGACCGACAAGGCCGCACCGCGGGTCACCATCACCCACCACCCCGACGTGCGCCGCTCGCTGATGCTGCAGAAGTCGTACGCGGAAGGGCTGCGCGCGCTGGTGTGCTACACCGCGACCTGGCAGGACCGAACGCGGTTGGCCGAGGCTGCCGGCGACGACGAGGCGGCGAAGTTGGCGGACCGCGTCAACGACCTCCTGCTGCCGGTGGTCAAGGGCGCCGGCTCGGAGCGGGCGTACGAGATGCTGGGCCACGAGTCGCTGCAGATCTTCGGCGGGTCCGGGTTCCTGCAGGACTACCCGCTCGAGCAGTACGTACGCGACGCCAAGATCGATACGCTGTACGAGGGCACCACCGCGATCCAGTCGTTGGACCTGTTCTTCCGCAAGATCGTGAAAGACCAGGGCGTGGCGGTGATGACCCTGGCCGGAGAGATCCAGTCGTTCATCGACGCCGGCGGCGGCAACGGGCGGCTCAAGGACGAGCGCCAGGCGCTGGCCGAGGCACTCGGCAACGTGCAGCAGATGATCGGCACCATGACCGGATGGATGGGCGCCGTACAGGGCGGTGAGCCACGCGAGCTGTACCGGGTGGGCCTGGCCACCCGCCGGCTGCTCCTTGCCATGGGTGACCTGCTGGTCGGCTGGCTGCTGCTGCGGCAGGCCGAGGTGGCGCTCACCGCCCTGGACCGGGACGACACTCCGCCCGGTGACACCACCTTCTACCAGGGCAAGGTGGCCGCGGCCAGGTTCTTCACCCGGGAGGTGCTGCCGCGGCTGGCCGCCGACCGCGCGGTAGTGGATTCCACCACGCTGGACGTCATGGACCTTCCGGAGGACGCCTTCTGACGTTGTGTGCCGATCCGTTCCGTCGGCCGAGCCCACCCTCGCCTGCCCACCGTCGCTTGCCGCGAGCGGACGCCGGGCGGCGGTCACTCCCCCCGGGCGGTGTGCAGCGCCGCGATCGGCGCCAGACCAGGTCCGCACTCATCCCATGCGCCGGTCAGCTGGTGCACACTCAGCCCGCAGGTGCGCAGGCCGTCCGAGTCCAGCCCGCCGTCCGGGTGCAGTTCGTACGCCAGCTGCGACAGCCCCGGATTGTGGCCGATGACCAGCACCGTGCGCCATGCGTCCTCGACCTCACGGATGAGCCCCAACACGTCGGCCACGTCGCCTCCGTACAGTGGCCGCTCGTACCGGACCTCCGCGTCGGCGGTCACGCCGCGCGCCTGCAGCGAGGCCGCCACCGCCTGCCAGGTCTGACGGGTGCGGCGGCTGGGGGAGCACAGCACCAGATCCGGCACGTGACGCCCGGCAAGCCACACGCCGGCGGCGCGGGCGTCGAGCTGGCCCCGGGCGGACAGTGGGCGCTGCTCGTCCGCGGACCCGGCCGGCGACTCGGCCTTAGCGTGACGCAGCAGCACCAGGGAACGTGCGGTCATTGCCACAGCCTGCCTGATGAGAGGCGCATGCGCACCCCGACGGTCAGGGGCAGTTGACCCACTCCTCGGTGCCGTCGGCGAACGCCTGCCGCTTCCACACCGGCAGCCGGGCTTTCACCTCGTCCACCAGCCGGGCGCACGCGTCGAACGCCTGCGCCCGGTGGGCGGTCGACACCGCGGCGGCCAGCGCCACGTCGCCGATCCGCAGCACCCCGACCCGGTGCGAGACCGCCACCGCGCGCACCTGCGGGTCGGCAGCGATCTCCGCGGCGACCTCCTTCAGCACCGCCTCGGCGCTCGGATGCGACTCGTACTCCAACAGCGTGACGGTGCGCCCGCCGTCGTGGTCGCGCACCACCCCGGCGAACGACACCACCGCGCCCGCGGCCGGGTCGGCGACCGCCTGTTCGTGCGCGGCCAGGTCCAGCGGCGCGTCGGTGACCGTCGCGATCACGGCACCTCCTCGGGTAGCAGCGGCAGCGGCACCAGCGGCACCTCGTCCCCGGCGGCGGCGTCCGTGCCCGGTGCCACGACCGCGAACCCGACCGCCCGCGCGAGCCCGCGCAGCATCGCCGAGCCGGCGTGCGGCAATGGGTACACCGCGCCGTCGGGATCGCGGCGCACCAGCGCCAGATGGGTGTCCTGCCCGCGCCCGCCGATCGGCGCCCCCAGCCGCACCCGACCGAACGCGTCCAGGTCCGGTCGCGGGCGGCCGAGCCAGCCCGCGATCGCCGGGGCGACCAGCGACATCAGCGCCACCACCGCCGACTGCGGGTTTCCGGGCAGGCCGGCCAGCAGCGCGGTGCGACCGCCGGGCGCGGGCACGGTCGCCAGCAGCATCGGGAAGCCGGGGCGGACGGACACCGCATTGACCACGTAGGCCGCTCCCAGCTCCGCCAGCGCGGGATGCAGGTGGTCCACCGGCCCGCGCATCGTGCCACCGGTGGTGCACACCAGGTCGGCACCCTTGTCGAGCGCCGCCGAGATGGTGTGCACGTGAGCCTCCAACGTGTCCACGCCCGGTCCGACGGCCGGGCTGTCCACTGCGGCACCGAGGCGTCGCAGCCACCCGGGCACCTGCGGACCGAGTGCGTCGCGGACCCGTCCGGCGCCCGGTAGCCCGGTGGACAGCAGCTCGTCACCGAACACCGCGACCTGGGCGCGAGGGGCGGGGCGTACCGGCAGGGTGTCCCATCCGCACGACGCGGCCAGCCCGATCAGGCCGGGCGTAACGGTGACTCCGGCCGGCACCAGGTCCTCGCCGGCGGCGGCCTCCTCGCCCGGCTCCCGCCACTCCTGCTTGTCGCGGGGCGTGCCGGTGACGCGACCATCGTCGGTGGTGGACGAGTGCTCGGTCCGCACGATCGCGGTGGTGCCCTCGGGCACCATCGCGCCGGTGGCGATCTGCATGCACTCGCCGTCGGCGGTCAGCGGTGGCGGTTCACTTCCGGCCAGGACGTGGCCGGTCACCCGCCATGGACCGGCCCCCCGCACCGCCCAGCCGTCGACGCTGGAGGTCGGGAACGTCGGCAGGTCGGCGCGGGTCACCAACGCCTCGGCGAGCACCCGGCCATCGGCCTCCGCCAGCCCCATCGGCTCCGGGGACGGTGCGGCGTCGCGCCCGGCTGTCCAGGCGGCATCCAGGGCGGCGGGCCACGGTGTCACATCCACCCTGCCGAGCCTAGCCGCCGCGGCTCAGTCCATCCCGCGCAGGATCAGCGGCAGCCGGTCGGCACCGTCCGCTGCCACGGTGACCGGCACGCCCCAGTCCTGGCGGGTCAGGTGGCAGGCGGGGTGTGCCGCGTCGGCGTCGCAGGTCGCGGCCTGTGCCACCACCTGCAGCACGCCGCCGCCTGTGGAGGCGTCCAGCACCAGGGTGCGCGAGAGGTCGGTGCCCTCGCCCGCGCCCCCGCGCAGCAGCTCCGGCGGGGAGGCGGACACCTCCAGCCGGGTCGAGGGGCCGTACGATTCGTCGAGCTTCTGGCCGGGGCCAGGGGTGAACACCACCTCCAACCGCACCTCGCCCGGACGCAACGCGGTGGTCGGGCGCTCGGTGCGCAGGCGCAGCGGGGTGGTGCCCGCGCCCCCGGTGGCCTCCAGCGGGCACAGCCGGTGAGCAGCCGACTCGACGACCAGCACGGTGCCGTCGCCGGCCACGACCAGGTCGCTCGGTTCGGCCAGCCCGGCGGCGAGGGTGGCCACGGTGCCCGCGCACGGGTCGTAGCGTCGCACCGCACCGTTGTAGGTGTCGGCCACCAGCACCGAGCCGTCCGGCACCGTCGCCACCCCCAGTGGGTGTTGCAGCAGTGCCGAGGCCGCGTCCCCGTCGGCGTGCCCGAAGTCGAACAGCCCCTGGCCGACAGCGGTGTGCAGCTGACCGTTCTCGACCCACCGCAGCGCGCTGGTCTCACTGTCGGCGATCCACAGCCGGGAACCGTCGGCGCTGACCGCCAGCCCGGACGGCTGAGCGAACCAGGTCTCGGGCAGCGGGCCGTCGCGCAGGCCCTCCACGGTGGTGCCGGCCCACACCCCGGCCGTGCCCCGCACCGGGTCGAACCACCACAGCTGGTGGATGCCGGCCATCGCGATGATCACCAGGTCGTCGAACCAGGCGACATCCCACGGCGACGACAGGTCCACCGACAGCGCGTCGTGGGCGTCACCGTCGACCTCGCCGCGCCACTGGTGGCCGGTGCCGGCGATGGTGCACACCTCCACCGGCCCGTCGCCGGTCAGGCCGGCGACCCCCCGAAGCAGGTGGTTCACGGTGTCGGCGACGACGATCTCGTACCCGACCGCCTCGGCGACGTGCGCCGGCAGCCGGCACAGACCCTGCGGCTCACTGAACTGGGCGATCGTGGCTGCGCCGTCGGCACGGCCCCGGGCGCCGGTGCCGATGCGTTGCCGCACGGTGGCGGCGTCCGGCTCAAGGGCGACCAGCGAATGGCGGGCCGAATCGGAGACCAGCAATCCGCCGTCGGGCAGCGTGACGGCTTTGCCCGGGAAGCGCAGGTCGTCCGGCCGCTCGTCGCCGGAGGCGGCGGCGCCGGCCAGCAGGCGCGCCGCCGCGCCGCGGCGCAGCGTGCCACGGGCTTCGTGGGTGGACACGAGCTCGTCGACCATCCGGCGCAGGCCTTCGGCGTGACCCTCGCCGGCCATGGAGGCGACCAGGTAGCCCTCGGGGTCGATGAGGGCAAGCGTGGGCCACGCCCGGGCGGTGTAGCGCTGCCAGGTCACGAGGTCCGGGTCGTCGAGCACCGGGTGGGTGACGTCGTAGCGCTCCACCGCGGCGGCCAACGCCGCCGGGTCGCGCTCATGGGCGAACTTGGGCGAGTGGACGCCGATCACCACCAGCACGTCGGCGTACTTGTCCTCGATGGGCCGAAGCTCGTCCAGCACATGCAGGCAGTTGATGCAGCAGAAGGTCCAGAAGTCGAGCACCACGATGCTGCCGCGCAGATCGGCCAGGCTCAGCCGGTCCCCGCCGGTGTTCAGCCAGCCCCGACCGCTCAACTCCGGCGCCCGTACCCGTGGGTTGGTCATCAGGCCATCCTGCCCTAACGCGACGCGCTACTCGCCGTCCTCGCCGTTTCCGGCGTCCTCGGACCCGTCGGCGGAGTCGCCCGGGGCGCCGTCGGCGGTCGCGGCCGGCAGCAGGCAGTAGACGGTGGACGGCTCGCTGACCGTAATCGCCGGCTCAGCCGGATAGTCCGGGCATTCGGTGATCTCGTCGACCTCGAGCACGATCTCGTACGCTCCTGGTTCGTCGCAGTCCGTTTCACGCGGCTGCTGGCCGTCCTGCACGACGCAGTCACCGACGGCGTATGGCGGCGCCGCGCTCGACTGCAGGTTCTGCAGCAGCAGCGGAATGCTCAGGGCGATCATCACCAGCAACGCCGCGCTGGCCAGGACCGCGCTGACGATGACCCCGACCGGCGGGCCGGTCCTGCCGGGTGGTTCCGGCGCACCCGCGGGGGCGTCCGGCGCCGCCGGTGGTGGGGCACCGGGTGCCGGCGGCGCCCCGGGTGATGCCGCTGCGGCCGGGCTGACTGTCGTGCCGGGCGGCGCCTGCGGCGACGACGGAGCGGACGGCGGGCTGGTCGGTCGGTCCGGTGCGGCGGCGCTACCGGGCGGTGTCCCCGGCTGTTCCGGTGCCGCTCCGGCGGCAGGCGGCCGTGACTGCTCGCTGCCTGACCAGGCCGTGGCCTCGCTGCCTGACCAGGCCGT
>SLSW01000336.1 GCA_007130245.1 Micromonosporaceae bacterium | reverse complement strand
GTCGGGCCGGAACGGCTGCGCCGCGACCTGCGGCTCACCGGCCCCCGGGCCGCAACGGTGGTGCTCACACGGGTTGACGGCGCGCCGGTCGCGCTGCTCTGCCGGCCGGTGCCCGGCTAGGGCGGCGCGGTCACGTCGTGTCAGCCGGCCTTCTCGGCCGCGGCCGCCAGCCGCGGCAGCGAGTCGAGCACCCCGGCGTGCCGCTGCGACAGCCGCTCGGCGTCGCCGTCGGCCACCTCCACCCGGACCGTGATGCGGCACCCGTCCGGATGCGGCTCCAGCGTCCAGATGTAGACGTCGTCGGTCATCAGGCAGCTGATCACCACCTGGCGGCCGTCGCGCCCAGCGGTGACCCGGGTCGGGGAAGCCGACTGCCCGTCCGGGTACAGCGTCGCCCCGTCGGCCGTGGTCTCGACCCGGGAGACACCGGCCCACCACTCGGTGAAGCGGGCCGGGTCGTGCAGCAGCTTCCAGACCTCCACCGCAGGTGCGCGGCAGGTCACCGACTCCTCGATGTGCACCATCGCCTCCTCACTGGCCCATCCCGGTCAACGTCGCCGCCTCCCGGGCCAGCGCCCGCGCCCGGTCGGCCTCCCCGTTCGCGCCGAGCAGCAGCGAAAAGTCGGCGAGCGTCCGGGAGAGCTCCACACCCGGTTCGAGCTTGCCGGCGACCGCGGACCGGCCGAGCTCGATCAGGCTCGCGGCGTACGTGTCCTGCGGCGCGGTGTCACGCACCCGTCGCCAACCCGCGACCGCCGCGTCGAACAGACGGTGGGCCCGGTCGGTGTCGCCTTCGGCGGCGGCTACGAGTGCCTGCACGCGTTCCAGCAGCGGCACCAGCGTCTCGGGCAGGTCCGCCGGGCCCACCGGCTCATAAGGGAACCGCTCCAGCTCCGCAGCGGCCCCGGTGGGGTCACCGGTGTGCAGCCTCGCCTCCGCCAGCCGCAGCCGCGCCAGCGCGCGCGGAAACCAGGTGCTGTCCGCGGACAACGCCTCCGACAGCCGCGAGACCGCCTCCGGGTGCCGGCCGGCGGCCAACGCCAGCGAACCGACGTCATAGACAGCGGTCGCCACCTGTGGCGAGCCGATCCGGGTCAGCAACGCGACCTCTTCTTCGGCGGCGGCGAGCGCCTCGTCGTGGCGGCCGGCACGGGAGAGCGCGTACGCGCGCACCGCAAGCGCCTCCGCCCGCCGCCCGGTGCCGCTGCGGGCCCGCAGCACCCGGTCGACCAGGCTGAGGGTGCGCGCCAGCGCTCCCCGGGACGTCGCGGCCACCGCGGACTGGAGCATCCCCACATGGGCGATCTCCCGCCGACCGGCGCGTATGGCCAGCTCGCTGGCGCGCTCGCTGGCCCGCTCGGCCTCCGGGTAGCGGTGGGACCGCAGCAGCGCGGCACCGCGGGCGAGCTGCAGCTCCGCGGTCAGGCCCGGGTCGGTCGCGGCCTCCGGCAGCGCCTCGGCCTCCGCGACGAGCTGCTCGCCCCGGCCCACATCACCGCTGGCCGCCTCCACCCAGCCGCGGCCGGCCAGCGCCAGCGCCCGCAGCTCCGGCGCGTCCACCCCGGCATCGTCGATGATCTCCTGCGCCCGCTCGTAGGCGGCCAGTGAGTCCCGGGGAAAGCAGAGCGTGGTGCGCAGGCAGCGCCCCCGCAACACGTACGCTGCCGCCAGCGAGGCCGGTTCCCGCGCAAGCTCCAGCAGCGACGTCGCGTGGTCGAACGCCGCGTCGTGCTCCTGCCGGCTGCCACGCCACGACTCGACCTCAGCCAGCGACAGCCAGATCTCCGCAGCCCCGGACGTGTCGTCGCCGAGAGTGGCCGCCTCCCGCAGGAAGCCGACGGCCTCGTCGAGCGCGCCGAGCGACCTCGCCTGGTCGGCCGCGGTGAGCAGGTAGCCGCGGGCCTCCGCCGCACGCCCGGCCAGTAGCAGGTGCCGGGCCACCTCCGCGGCCGCGGCGCGACCGGTCCGGGCCTGCAGGATGTCGGCGATCCGCCCGTGCAGCCAGTCCCGGCGTACCGGTTCCAGCTCGGCGTAACAGGCCTCGCGGACCAGGGTGTGGGTGAACTGGACCTTCCGGTCGCCGACCTCGAGCAGGTCCTGCTGGGTGGCGCCGGCCACCGCGGCGGAAAGCGGCTCGGCGCCGGTCAGCGTGGCCGCCTCCCCGAGCTCCACCGGGCGGCCGGCCGCGGCGACCGCCTCCACGAGCAGCCGCGCCGGCTCACTCAGGCGCGCCAGCGGTGCCCGCAGCCAGGTGCGCAGTCCCTGGGAGAGGTCCTGGCCCGTGGCCGCCGCCCGGGCCGCCTGCCGCGCCAGCAACGGGTTCCCCTCGGCGGCGACCGTCACCCGCTCCCGGGTGGCCGCCGGGAGCCCTGGAGAGGTGGCCTCCACGATGATGTCCGTGTCGGCGCGGTCCAGCGGCGCGAGCGTGATCTCGCCACCCAACGCCTCCCGCCGCGAAAGCGCGTCGATTGCGAGCGCGAGGTCCTGCCGGGCCGCACCGGGTCGGCGGGTGGTGACCAGCAGCACGGGCAACCGGGTCAGCTGCCGGCCGGCGTACGCGAGCAGCGCGATCGTCGCCCGGTCGGCCAGGTGGATGTCCTCGAGCACCAGCAGCAGTGGCCGGTCGTGTGCACACCACGCCAG
>SLSW01000284.1 GCA_007130245.1 Micromonosporaceae bacterium | reverse complement strand
CTGGCGGTGGCCGACGACGGCGCCGGCGCCGAGGCCCACCGGCTGGATGACGGCTACGGGCTGGGGACGATGCGGGCCCGGGTGGCGCAGGTCGACGGTGAGCTGGTGGTCGACAGTGCGCCCGGGCGGGGCACCACGGTGCGGGTGACGGTGCCGGCATGATCGGGCTGCCGGCATGATCGGGGTGCTGCTGGTCGACGACCATCCGGTGGTGCGTGCCGGGGTGCGCAGCCTGCTCGACGGCGAACCGGACGTGACGGTGGTGGCCGAGGCGGCCTCGGCGGACGAGGCGGTGACCGCGACCCGGGCGCACCGGCCGGACGTGGTGCTGATGGACCTGCGCATGCCCGGCGGCGACGGGGTGTCGGCCACCGAGCGGATGCTGCGCGAGCAGCCGGCGGTGCGGGTGGTGGTGCTGACGACGTACGACACCGACGCCGACATCCTGCGGGCGGTGGAGGCGGGCGCCGCCGGCTATCTGCTGAAGGACGCTTCCCGCGCTGACCTGCTGCAGGCGGTGCGGGCGGCGGCGCGCGGGGAGACGGTGCTGGCGCCGGCGGTGGCCGGCCGGCTGGTGCAGCGGATGCGCCAGCCGGCGGCGGTGTCGCTGTCGGCGCGGGAACGCGAGGTGCTGCGGCTGGTGGCGCGCGGCCTGTCCAACCCGGACATCGGCCGGCAGCTGCACATCAGCGAGGCCACCGTGAAGACCCACCTGCTTCGGATCTTCGGGAAGCTGGACGTGTCCGACCGCACCGCCGCCGTGCTCGCCGCCATGTCCGCCGGCCTGCTCGAACCGCCCGGGACCTGAACGGTCGGCGTGCCGACGACGCCCGCTGCAGGTCCTGCTTGTCGTCCGACGTGGGGTCAGTTAGCTGGAAGCCACCTCGACCACCGTCACGAGGTCGTCGAGCCCTGCGAAGTCGTCGGCGTTTGTGGTGTAGAGCGTCAGTTGGTTGGCGATCGCCACACTAGCGATCATGAGATCCGATGTTCGCGGACGCGGCTTGCGCCCCGCAGCCAGAACTCCGGCCGTTACCCGGCCGAAGACTCGGGCCGCTTCGGCTTCGAACGGCAGCGGGTCGAACTCTGACTCGGCACGCTGCAGCACCTCCAGCCGGCGGGCACGCTCAGCCGGGTCTGCGGTGTGGTGTGGACCCGCCGACAGTTCCGCCAGGGTGATGGCACTGATCGACACCATGTCCGGTAGCTGGGAGTGGTCGATCCGTCGCCGCAGGATCAATACGTTCGTATCGAGCAGGCCGTGCGAATCAGTCGCCATAGGGGTCCCGCAGATCGTCATCCATGGCCGCGTCCGCGCCACGCCGGAACTGTGCAAGATCGATCTCAGGAGCGTGGGCGGATGCGGCGGCGAACTGCTCCCGCGACACCGTGCGGTATCGACGCAGTGGAATGAGCTCGCCGATCGGCGTGCCGCTGCGAGTGACCACGAACGACTCGCCCCGTGCCACCGCCTCCATGATCTGGCCGGAGTGCGATCGTAGGTCCCGCTGCGTCACCTCAGCTGCCATGACACCACCATAGCACGACGTGGCACCAGGTGCTACGGCGTGCCGCATAGGGAGCACGTGCATGTTCACCACATCAGCGAGCTGTGCCCGACGGTGAACCGCGATCAGGTAACAGGCACCCACGCGAGCAGGTAGGTCGCCTGGACGCCGATCCGGTCGGCGAGGAGGCCACCGAGCTTACGGCTCGGTCACTGCTGAGACCCCGACGGCTTCGCATGCCGCCAGGAGTCGCTTGTCGCGCGTCCACATCATCCCCCCGCCACCGAGAGCCACTGAGCCGAGGAGATGCGCATCCACGGCGCTCAATCCGCGTCCCCACAGTCGGTGAGCGTCGACGAAGTGCCGCAATTCCGAGTGGCTGAGCACGGGGAATGTCGCGAGGTTCGACAGCAGGCCCAGCACCTCGTCGCGACGCTTAATTGACCCGAGGGCCAGCTCCTCGATGACCAGGGAATGACATCCGACCTGATCACGTCCCAGCAGGTCGACCAGGAGCGCCTCACCGGCGTGGAGGTGGTCGATCCACACCGAGGTGTCGACCAGGATCATCTCACTCGTCTCGCCGGCGCGGCGCGACCGAAGCGTCCGGATCGGTCCCACCGAGAGCAGCCAGCCGACGGGCGCTCTCGACCCGGATCAGGGTCTTCAACCCGTCGCGGATCAGGGCCGACTTCTCCGAGATGCCGGTCAGCTGGCTCGCCTGCTCCACCAGGGCGTCGTCCAACGTCACCGTTGTCCTCATCCATCCCCCTAAGCATCGAATAGCGCATCATTTGATGCGTCTTTCGATGCTAGCATGTGCCGTGACTCCACGTGCCCTGGCCGACGGCGGGGAGTCCGGCGGTAATTGGCGTGCGCGTGCCGGACGCGGGCAGGTTTCGTGCCGACGCCGAAAGAGGTGAGTGCTCATGATTGAAGGCTGCCGCCGGTAGTCCCGGTGCCTGCACATCGCCGCCGCTGACGCGGGCACCCTTTGCCTGCGGCAGGTGCGCTGCCGGGAGGTCACCCGCGGCCGACCGTCCGACGGGACGACGGACGCGGCCGGAACGGGACGGAGTCGACTATGGTGAGCCGACCGGGAGGAGGGCGTGATGGAGGTCGGGGAGGGCGGCAGGTTTCCGCCCTGCGACGCTTGCCAGCAGGCAAACGGGGCACGGGTGGCCACCCGCCACCGCCAGGTGCACCTGCGCGCCAACGGCAGGGAGTCCTGCGTCGACGAGCACCTCACCGGCGTCATCGTCGGGTTGTGGCAGGTCTGCGAGACCACGGGCAGCTGCCAGGACCACGACGGCCGGGCTTACGTGGTCCCGACGCCGGACACGCTGGCCGAGGGTGAGCGGTTTCTGACCGGCTTGGGCCTCGTGGTCGACAACGAGGACGGGGTGCTGTTCTTCCGGCTGCCGGCGCCGCGGCAGGACGGCGAGCCGGCATCAGCACTGCCGGCGCCGGAGGCTGCCGCGGCAGACGGTGACCTGTTGCCCGTGCTGCACCGGCTGGAGCAACGGATCGTTTCCCTGCGGCGGCTGCTCACCGGCGTCACCGCGGGGGTCACGCATGTGCGCGTCGACGGTGCGCACCGCATCCTCCATGCAGCGGCGACGGCGCTGGCGAACGCCATGCGGGCGCTGGCCACACCGTTCGTACGGCTGCCCTGGCCGACCAGAGCGCTCGGTTACGTGCCGGGGCTGGTCGTGTTGGCGCTCGTCTTCTGGCTGGCGAGCCTGGTCGCGTCCGCGCTGTCCGGCGGGTCGCTGGCGTGGATGGTGGTGGCCGCGCTCGCGGCGTACGGCCTGGTGGCATGGCCGTACCTGCGGATCTATCGCCGGGTGATCGAGGCACTGACCCGCCGCCACATCCGCCGCGTCGTGGCGGATCCGGCGTGGATCGGGCCGGATGAGGCGGTGACCTCGCCCGCGGCGCCGGACCGTGACCGGATGCTGTCGCTGATCTGCACCGAGCTGCTGCACATCCAGGCGGGGATCGCCGAGGTGCGCTCCGGGGTGGCGAGGGTAGGGCGGCGCCGGCGCGGCGAGCACCCGCCCCACCTGAGCGAATCCGGAGCCGGCCTGGTCCGGGCGATGGCACATGACGAGGTGTTGAATCGGATCGTTGACGCGGAACTGGCCCTGGCCACGGCGTACGACGGCATCCGGCTGTGGCTGTCGTTGCCGAGAGGGTGAAGGGTGACAATGACGGATCAGCACCTCTCCGTTGGAGACCTCGCCGCCAGGCTGCGGAAGCACCGGGACGCGGCGCGAAACGTCGCCCTCGAGCTGGTGCACCGGTCGTGGTGCGGCGACGCGTGCCACGACCAGGTGTTGGCGAACCTGAGCAGGGTGGTGGCGCACCTGGAGGCGGCAGCCGCCAAGTTGGCGGGGGCGGAGGCACCCCCGCTGCGGGTGTTGCGCCCCGGGATCGCGGGACTGCTGGCGTTAGTGGCCACCCTCATCGTGGCGCTGCTCGTCGTGCCGGTGCCGGCACGCCCGGTGGCGGTGAGCGCGCTGGTGACGACCGCAATGGTCGCCTTCGTTGTTGCTACCGAGGTCGCGCGGGCCGCCTTCCGGCGCCGTGCGCTGTCCGCCCAGCCGCCGCCGCTGCTGGCGGGTGGGGCCGACGACCAGGCGGTGCCCGACGCGCTGGCTAACGAGCTGCGCCAGCTGCGGATTGGTATCAGCGAGCTGCTGCCTGACGGTGAACCGCCACCGGGTGACCGGCGAGCGTATGCACTGGAGCAGATCCGCGCGGCCCGCGACTGGCTGGACATGGCCGCGCACTCGGTGGCCGGACCACCAGGCGGCTCAGCTCAGGCGTAGCCGGGGCACGCTCGAGGCCCAGATCGCCACGGTGGCGGCGAAAACCGGCGCGCAGGCGAGCAAGTAGGTCGCCTGGACGCCGATCTGGTCGGCGAACAGGCCACCGAGCAGCGCACCGAACGGTGCGCCGCCCATGGCGATCATCCGGCCGGTGGTGTTGACGCGGCCCTGCATGGCGTCCGGGGTCAGCTGCTGGCGGATCGTGATGCCATTGGTGATCGCCATGGTGTAGGTGGCCTGCCAGATTAGCCAGGTCCCTAGTGCGGGCAGGAGATTGCCCGACAGGGCGAGCGCGACCAGCGCGGGAACGAAACCGCTGTACGCCGCGATGGAGCGGCCGGCGCCCCACCGGCGGCTTACCCGCGGCAGCAGCAGCGCGGCGCACAACGCCCCGACCGCGCCGGCGGTGAACAGCAGGCCGATCCGTGGATCGCCGTGGGTCAGGCCAACCACCTGGTCCGCGTGCACCACCAGCAGGGCCAGGACCGCGCCGCCGGACACCGACAGCCCGGTCCCGGCGACGGTGAGCACGCGGATCTCGGTGGTGCGCCAGATGAACGCCAGACCCTCGCCGATGTCGACCCGCAGCCGCCGCTGGCAGCGAGCACGCCGGTGAGCGCGGCGGAGCCGGTCTGCCGGTAGACGAGGATCGGCAGCGCCACGCCCGCGGCGGCGACACCGGCGGTGGAGACCGCCCGACTGGCGAACCACCACCGGAAGTCGCGCGTCCGCCACAACGAGGAGGCGGTGTCGGTGACAGACCTGGCTGTCGAGTCGATCACTCTTCCTCCTCACCTGGACTGACAGGATACTAGCATGCTAACAACTTCGCTACCCTCGTTGTTATAGACTTCTTCCTCACGAGGTAGCCTGGTGGACATGGCTCTGAACATCAAAAGCCCGGAGGTTGACCGACTCGCCCGCGAGCTGACGTCCGTCACTGGCGAGTCGCTGACCACGGCGGTGGAGACAGCGCTGCGGGAAAGGCTGGAACGGACCCGTGGCCGCGACCGGGCTGCGCGCCTGGAACGTCGCATCGCCCGCCTGCGGGACGAGGTGCGCGAGTTCGAGGTCGTCGATGACCGGAGCGCCGACGAGATCATCGGGTACGACGACCGCGGCCTTCCCGCGTGACCGGCACCGGGGTGATTGTCGACACGTCCGCCGCTGTCGCGATCCTGACGGGCGAGCCTGACGGCGACTGGTTGCGCCACATGCTGGCACAGACGGAACATGTCGTCATGGCGGCAGCGACGTACCTGGAGCTCGGCATCGTTCTCGAGTCCCGGCTCGGTGCTGCCGGCGTCGGCCTCGCCGCCAGGTTCGTCCGTGACGCCGAGATCGAGATCATCGACGTGGACGCGGATGCCGCCGAGCGCGCACTGGAAGGATGGCGCCGATTCGGCAAGGGTCGTCATCCCGCGGGATTGAACTTCGGCGACTGCATCGCCTACGGGGTCGCCGCGGAGCGCGATCTTCCCGTGCTGTGCATCGGCGAGGACTTCCCCCGCACCGACATCACGGTCGTACGCCCGCCCAGCTGACCGCGCGTGCCGTGACGCGCCGCTACGGGATCGGCATTGGGGCAGGTGTCGGTCATGTTAGTCCGATCTTGGTTTCGTAGACACGCTTGTACCTCGACGGTCGGCGTGGCGACGAGCCAGCACGCGACCCCAGGGGCCGGGCTCCATTCCGGCTAGGTGGTTGCCATGTGAGTTGCGTCATGCCTGACGCAATGCTCCCGACCTTTGATCGGGCTCCTTTGTGCAGGTCTTGCCCGGTCAGTCGCCCTGAGTGGACGGCTGGCCGGGTTGTTCGCCTGAGAGTCGGTTGCAGACTTCTAGGAGTTGTCTATTCTCGGTGCCCAATGAGGCCAGTGTGTGTTTGAGGCTGTCGCGCAGCGTGTTGCTTCGGGGCACGGACCGACGAAGTAGTCGATGATTGAGGGAGTGACCGGTGCAGCCCAAACACGCATTCGTCGACGAGTCGACCGTGCGTGGGTACCTCCTCGCCGCGGTGTTACTGCCGGCGAGTGCATTGGTTGCGTCGCGTCGACAGTTGCGTCAGCTAGTCCTCCCAGGCCAACGTCGCATCCACTTCACGAAGGAACGAGACGATCGCAGGCAACGGATTCTCGACGTCATCGTTACGCTCAAGCCACACGTGATCATTTACGACGCGACCAGTCACTCGGACGCACGTAAAGGGCGCGCACTCTGTCTGACGCAGCTAATCGCCGATCTCACCGAGGCCCGCGCCGAACGGGTGGTCATCGAGACGGACGACGCGGCGATCGCGAGCGACCGGGCCGTGCTGTATGAGGCGGTGCGCTCGTATGGCGTTGAGGACAGTCTGCGATACGACCACTTGCGGGCACGTGAGGAAGTGCTGCTCGCGCTCGCGGACGCCGTTGCCTGGTGCTGGAACAAGGGCGGCAAATGGAGGTCACGCATTGAACGGCACATGGTGACCACCGTGCACCGGCTGTGATGACGCCTCCGGAACGCGCGAAGCCCGGCTCACCGACCGTCCGGAAGGCTACCGGGCTCACTTCCACAGGCTAGTGCCCATGGCAGTTACAAGCTTAGGAGGCCTGTTGACATACGTCAAGCTCATTGAAACGACACGTCTTACCGAGCTGTCGCTCAGGCGACATTGTGAATCGACGTCACAACCATTATCGTCTACGTCATCGCGAGGGATGTCGGTTGGTGATTTCGAGTCGCCCGACACCCGGCTATTTCGCGGATCAAGGGGTTGGCATGAGGTTTGACGAGTTCTTCCGGACGGCGACCGGCTTCGAGCCGTACCGGTATCAGTCCAGGCTGGCGCGCGACGGGATGCCGGACGTGCTGCAGGCGCCGACCGGGGCCGGCAAGACCGGCGTGATCCTGGCGTGGCTCTGGCGACTCCTGCACGGGCCGGATCGGGTCGGAACGCCGCGCCGGCTGGTCTACGCCCTGCCGCAGAGCACCCTCGTGGAGCAGGTCGCCGGCCAGGTAGCCGCCTGGCTGGACAACCTCGGGTCGGACTACCGCGTGGCCCTCCACGTGGTCATGGGCGGTGAGGGCCACACCCAACGACAGTGGCGCCTGGGCATGCATCGGCCGGCGATCGTGGTCGGCACCGTCGACTCGCTCGTGTCCAAGGCACTTAACCGGGGATACGGCATCTCGCGGGCGACGTACCCGATCGACTTCGCGCTCGTCACCAACGGCGCCCACTGGATCGTGGACGAGATCCAGCTGGCTCCCGAGTCCACCACCACCGTGCGCCAGCTCGCCGGCTTTGTCCGGCAGTTCGGCAGCGCCGAGCCGTTCGGCCTGACCTGCATGTCGGCGACTGTCTCCGAGAAGCTGCTGTGCACCGTGGACAATCCAGGCGTCGGCGACTGCCGGGTGGTGCGCATCCAGCTTGATGACCACAGTGGACGGCTGGCCACACGGCTGGCGGCCACCCGGACCGTGCGACGCCTGGAGGCCCCGGCCGGTGACTACAAGGCGGTGGCGGCTGCCGTGCGGCAGCGGCATCGACCCGGAGAGCTCACGCTCGTAGTGGTCAACACCGTCGAGGCGGCCCGGGGCATCTACCGTGCGTTGCGGGACACCGACGCTGCCCGTACGCTGCTGCACTCGCGCTTCCGGGCGGTGGAGCGGGAAGCCCTGGTGCGGCGGATCCTCGAAGATCCGCCGACGACCGGCCACATCGTGGTCTCGACCCAGGTTGTCGAGGCAGGTGTGGACCTCAACGCGGCCGTCATGATCACCGAGGCGGCTCCGTGGCCATCGGTGGTGCAGCGGGCGGGGCGCTGTAACCGCACCGGCACTATCGATGAGGCCGAGTTGTGGTGGATGCCGCCGGACAAACCCGCGCCGTACGACGCTGACGACGTTTCGGCGGCGGTGGACGAGCTCACCGCCCTGCAGGATCGCGCGGTCACCAGCGAGGATCTGTTGGCGCGCGAGGTGCGCGTCACCGAACCGGAGATCTCGGTGATCCGGCGCGCCGACCTGCTCACTCTGTTTGACACCACCCCCGACCTCACCGGTGCCGACCTCGACGTGTCGCCGTACGTGCGCGATGCCGATGACCTGGATGTCCAGCTCGCGTGGGCCACGTGGACGCCGTCGACCTCGGACGGCAGGCCACCCGACGACGCGAAGGCGCCGCCGGCGCGGTGGCGCTGCCGGGTGCCGCTCGGGGAGCTGGCCAAGCTGCGTAAGCGCGCCACCGTCTGGCGGTTCGACCAGGCCGGGGGCCGGTGGTCGAAGGTCACCCCAGCGGTGCCGGCGCGTCCCGGGGAGGTGCTGGTGGTGGCCGCCGCGGACGGCGGGTACGACCCGGAGCTCGGACTGGACGTATCTGTCAAGGCAGCCGTGCCCGACAGCCCGTCGCTGCACGAGGCCCCCGACGCCTCGTACGGCACCGACCCCGCGGCCGGAGGCGAGGACGCCTACCACCATGACGACACCAGCATCGCCCAACCGGACTGGCTGAAAATGCAGCAGCACAGTCAGGACGTGTCCCGGCACGCACAGGCGCTGCTCGAGGCCGTGGCGCCCGACCTGCCCGACGGTGCCGCGAAAGCGGTAGTGCGGGCCGGCTTCGCCCACGACGCGGGCAAGGCACACCCGAGGTGGCAACAGGCTCTGACCAACCTGGCCCCGCCGGAGGAGCGGCAACGCCTCGTCGACGATGGGCCATGGGCGAAGTCGCCCCACACCGGACGGCTGCGCTATCCCGGCGCCGCCGGATTCCGGCACGAGCTGGTGTCGCTGCTGCTGCTCGACGGGCCGCTGCGCGAGCTGGTCGCCGACGTGCCAGATGCGGACCTGGTGCGATACCTGGTGCTGGCCCACCACGGCAAGCTGCGGGTGCAGGTACGCGACCCGGTGCAGGTGCGTGACCCGAAGGAGTTCGCCGATCACAGGCTGTTGGGCCTGTCTGACGGGGAGCGGATCGCAGCTGACGGTCTGCCGGGCTACGAGGGGTCGGTGACGGTGGACCTGGACCGGTTCCGCCTCGGCGGTGAACACTCCTGGACCCGTACGGCATTAGCCCTGCGCGACCGGTACGGGCCGTTCGTGCTCGCATATCTGGAGACCCTGGTGCGGATCGCTGACTGGCGCGCCAGCGCGGGATTGAAGGAGGCAACGCGTGACCACGCATGAGCTGACCGGCATCCGCCCCGTACCGCTCGCGTCCTATCTCGCCGGTCTCGGTCTGGTCCGCCTGCTGGGCGAGCAGGTTGACCCGGATGCGACCGCGGCGTGGCAGGACAACTGCCTGGTGATCAACACGACCGTCGACGATCTGGCCAGCTGGCTCGTGGACGAGTACGTGCCCACACCGGTGCTCAGCCCGTGGAACGAGGGCAGCGGCTTCGGTGTCAAGGACGTTAAGCCACGCGACCGGCTCACAAGGCTGTCGGAGTCGCCGTCGCCACGCCTGGCGCCGTTCCGGGAGGCTCTGACCGTGGCGGCGGCGGTCGGAGATCGGTATCGCCGTCGTCTCACCGAGGGCGTCAAGAAGGACGTGGCCAAGGAAGGCGCGGTGCGGGAGTTCCGCAATCAGGCGCCGGACTCGCTGCTGCCCTGGATAGACGCCACCGTGGTCCTGGGGCAGGAGGCGTACTTCCCGCCGTTGCTCGGTACCGGGGGCAACGACGGAAGGCTGGACTTCTCCACCACCTACCACGAGCGGTTGTTGGAGGTACTCGACCCGTCGGAGGCGAGGCACACACGGTCGAGGACGCTTGCGAGCGACCTGCTGACCGGGCTACAACGCGAGCAACTGGTGTCGGAACCGATCGGGCAGTTCGATCTCGTCGGGGCTGGAGGGAAGAACTCGTCGCCGTTCGGGGACGCGGGCTCACTGGTGAACCCGTGGGCGTTCGTGCTGCTGGTCGAAGGCGCGCTGCTGTTCGCCGCCAGTGTCGCCCGAAGGCATCTGCACGGCGCCAGGCGTGCGGCGGTGCCGTTCACGGTGATCTCCTCACCGGACGGATCGGCCAGTGGCGCTGACGACGAGAAGTCGCGCGGTGAGGTGTGGGCGCCGGTGTGGCGGCGACCGTTCACCTACCGGGAGATCCGGCAACTGTTCGCCGAGGCACGGGCCGCATGGCGCGGCCGGCCGGCGCAACGGGCGGTCGACTTCTACGCTGCCACCCGCACGCTCGGGGTGG
>SLSW01000039.1 GCA_007130245.1 Micromonosporaceae bacterium | reverse complement strand
TCGGTCCGGCTCAGTGGTCGGTCCGGTAGGTCTCCAACAGTCGCTGCCGGGTCGCCTGCAGCCGGTCCACCACCACCTGGATGAAACGGCGGTAGAGTTCCGAGCCGATCTCCGGATCCTCCTCGCAGAGCCTCCGGATGCCGGTCCCGTCCATCTCCACCGTCAGTGTCTGCTTCACCGCGGTGGCGCCGAGGTGCCAGCGGTAGGGCGGGAACAGCCACGACCAGCCCAGCACCGTGCCGGGACCGAGTTCCTCGAGCACCACGGACTCGCCGTCCGGTGTCTGGGCATCGAGGGCCACCTTGCCGTCGCGGATCAGCCAGAACCGTTCGGCCTTGCTCCCTTCGGAGAAGACCCGCTTGCCCTCGTGCAGCAGCGACCGGTGCGCCCAGGGGCTGAGCCGCTCCAGCTGAGCCGGGGTCATGCCGGTCAGGAAGGGATGGGCTGCCAGGAGGTCGTACGCGGTGGTGATCATCTCGGCCTGCTCCCTGACACTCGGGGGTGGGGTCGGACGACCCGGCGTGCCACCATCGTAAGCGGAACCGGCGTCCGTGCGCGACGTCGGCGTCACCGGGGGACACCGGCGGCACCGGGGGACACCGGCTACGAGGCGCTCGCCTACCCGGGGCCCGGACGCACAGGTGGAGCCGCCGGGCGTTGCCGTGTGAGGTGGTCAGACCCGGGTCGGGGCGGGTGCCGTTAGCAGGATCTCGCGCGCCAGGCGGGCGGCTCGGACCCCACGGTCCGGCGTGACCTCCTCGGTAGGCAGCTCCTCCAGGCCGGCCGCCAGCGTCCGCAACGCGTCGGTCAGGGTCTGCACGGTCTCCTCCAGCCGTGCCAACCGGTGTTCCATGGACTCGACGCGGGGCGCTCCGTCGCCTGATCGGCCCGGCCGGCTCGGCTGCCCGCCCGCTCGCGCCTCGGGCGCCTGGGACGGGTCCATCACCTCGCGCAGCGCGTGCGGTAGTTGTCCCAGGGCGGTGTCCAGGTGCCCCGGCGACAGGTGTTCGTTGAAGGCGGCGGTGACGGTGCGGGCGGCGTGTGGCACGTCCGCCAGCGGGATCCGGGCCTCGTACGCGAACCGTTGCTGATATTCCTCCGGCCGGTATTTGATGGGCACCCGGCTCGGGTCCCAGCCGTCGTAGTACACCCCACGCAGGAACTCCGGCAGTTGCGCCGAAAAGTGGGCGCTGGCCTCGACGGTCAGCCGGTCCCGCAGGGTGTGCAGCCAGGCGCGCACCACCCGGTAGGCGAACCGGCGGTCATCGGTGCCGAATGCCCTCGCCACGTCGGCCAGCCACGTGTTGGCGGTCTGCACCGCTCGGTCGATGGTGACCAATCCGGTCGCGGACATCGCTCCCCCTCGGTAGCCTTCCGGTAGACGAGCACCCAGCGTGCATCTTTCCCCCATAGCGCGGCGGCAAACGGCCCACCGGCTCGTCGCGGCGGGACCACCGGCCCTGGTCGCACCGGCCCGGGTGCGGTCGGATGAGAAAAAGGGGGACGACATGGCGAGCTTACGAACGATCATCGACGAGCAGATGCCGCGCTACAACACGGTCATCGCCGCGCACCGGATCGTGCCGGCGGACCCGGACTCGACGTTCCTGGCCCTCCGGGAACTGGATCTTCGCACTGTGGGCACGCCTATGCTCAGTACGGCGATGTGGCTGCGCGGGCTGCCGGAGCGGCTGCGCGGGCGGACCCCGCCGGTGGAAACGCCGCACCTGGCCGATGACCGCCCGGGTCTGCCGCGATGGGTGCCGTTGGGCGAGCGTGACGGCCGAGAACTCGTCTACGGCGCGGTCGGCCGATTCTGGCAGCCGACCGTCCAGTGGCGCGACGTGCCGGCGCACCGGTTCGCGAGCTTCGCCGGACCCGGGTACGGCAAGGTCGCCTGCAGCTTCACCGTCTCGCCGCACGAGGACCGGCGTGCCCTGTTGGGCTACGAGTGCCGGCTGGTGGCGACCGACGCGGAGGCGGGTCTTTACTTGGAGCGGTACTGGTGGCTGATCCGGCCGTTCGTGGCCCACCTGTTCCGTACGGCCACTGCCACCATCGGCCGCAACGCCGCGGCCGCCACCCCGATTGCGCGGGTGGACCTGCCGGCGTGAGCGCCGGCCGCATCACCGCGGTGATCATCGGCGCCGTGCTGGCGCTGCCGGGCCTCGGTACAGACGTGCCCGCCCAGCCGACCGGCCGGGCGGGCACGCCCTCCTCACCCCTCAAGGAGTACGGGGTCACCCCGCGGTTCGTGGTGGTCAGACGATGCCGCGCCTTCGCGCCACCGCCATCGCGGCACCGCCGCCGACGAGCAGCAGCAGGCCGGCGCCGATCATCAGCTGCAACGGAGCACCGGTCGCGGCCAGCTCCTCGTCCTCCTTCTCGTCCTCGTCCGGCTTCGGTGCGGGGCACTTCTCCGGTTCGTCGATCGTCATGGTCCAACTCGTCTTGCCCTCGAGCTCGTAGCCTTCCTCCGCGGTAGCGGTGACCTCGAAGGTGCCCGTCGCGCCCTCGGTGTACTCCGGCTCGACGGTGTAGACGACGCCCTCCATCTCGGGGATGTTCAGGGTGTCCGCGACCTCACACTCGCCCGATGCGGTGATGGTCGGCTTGGTCGGCGTGACCGGGATCGGGCACCCCTCCACC
>SLSW01000280.1 GCA_007130245.1 Micromonosporaceae bacterium | reverse complement strand
GTGATCTGATCGACACCGTCGCGCTGGTCGGCACCATCTTCGGTATCGCCACCTCGCTCGGCCTCGGTGCGCTGCAGATCGGCTCGGGTATGGACTTCCTCGGCTGGCTCAACGTGCCCGAAGGTGAGGAACCCGGCGCATTCGTGATGATCAGCCTGATCACCGCGATCACCCTCGTCGCCGTGATCTCCGTGGTCACCGGCATCAAACGCGGCATCAAGTGGCTGTCCCAGATCAACATCAGCCTCGCCGGGGCGCTGCTGATCTTCGTGCTCATCGCCGGCCCGACCCTGCTGCTGCTGCAGGACTTCATCCAGTCGACCGGCTCCTATCTGCAGAACCTGCTGCGGATGAGCTTCGACGTGGGCGCTGCCGAGGGCGCCGAGGGCCGGGCCTGGGCCGCCGGCTGGACCACCTTCTACTGGGGCTGGTGGATCTCCTGGGCGGCCTTCGTGGGTATCTTCATCGCCCGCATCTCCCGCGGCCGTACGGTGCGTGAGTTCGTCGCCGGCGTGCTGCTGCTGCCGACCGCGGTGTCGTTCCTGTGGTTCACCGTCATGGGCGGCTCCGCGATGCACCGGGTGCTCGACGGCGAGACCGAACTGCTCGACCAGTCGGTTGAGGGCATGCTGTTCGGCATGCTCGACGCGCTGCCGGCAGGCACGTTCCTGGTCATCGGCTCGCTGATCATCATCGCGATCTTCTTCATCACCTCGTCCGACTCCGGCTCGCTGGTGGTCGACATGCTCGCCTCCGGTGGCGATCCCGACCCGCCGACCTGGAGCCGCGTGTTCTGGGCGGTGATCGAGGGTCTCGTGGCGATCGTGCTGCTGCTCGCCGGTGGCCTGCTCGCGTTGCAGGCGGCCTCCATCGCCGCGGCGGTGCCGGTCAGTATCGTCATGATCGTGATGTGCGTGGCGATCTGGAAGCAGTTCAGCGCCGAACGCCGGGCCATGGTCGAGCTCGAGCGCAAGGAGCTCGCGCAGGCCATGATCGACGACGGCCTGGTCGAAGCCGGCAACGGCAACGGCGGCGACAAGACCGGAGCCGGTCGCGGCTGACCGTCGTAGGTGACGCCTGAGCCACAGGTTCCCTGCTGGTCAGCCGTCACGAACCGACCCATCGGGCGGGGATGGTGCATACGCACCATCCCCGCCCTTTCGTTCCGTTTCGCCGGCAGGGACCCCGGGTAGCAGAGCACCTGCGCGCGACCGCGGGAGGAACGCCATGACCAGCGAGACCCCACCCCCCATGCGGGACGAGTCGGCCGCCGCGCGCCGGCGGCACCTGATGCCCCGGTGGCAGGTGTTCATCCCCTCGGCCGCGGTCATCGTCATGTTCGTCGCCTACGCCTGGATCTTCACCGACCAGGCCACCGCCGGGGTGGAACGCGTCCAGGAGGTGGTGGTCACCTCCCTGGGCTGGTTCTACATCGTCATCGTCGCCGGGTTCGTGGTGTTCGTGCTCGTCATGGGTCTGGGAAGGTTCGGTGACGTCAAGCTCGGACGCGACCGCGACGAACCGGAGTTCAGCATCCCAGCCTGGCTGGCCATGCTGTTTGCCGCCGGTATGGGCATCGGGTTGGTGTTCTGGGGTGTGGCCGAGCCGCTGTCGCACCTGGCCAACCCGCGCCCGGGCGTCACCGGCACCGACGCGGAACTCGCGCAGCAGGCCATGATCCAGACGTTCCTGCACTGGGGTGTCCATCCGTGGGCCATCTACGTGATCGTGGGCCTGGCGATCGCGTACGCGGTGCACCGTCGCGGGCGGCCGGTCTCGATCCGCTGGGCGCTGGAGCCCGTGCTCGGCCGGTCGGTCCGCGGCTGGGTCGGCGATCTCATCGACATCGTGGCCATCGTGGGCACGGTCTTCGGGGTGGCCACCTCGCTCGGGCTCGGGGTGTTGCAGATCGCCGAGGGCATGGCACTGGTCGGCGACATCGACGCGGGCGAGGTCATGCACGTGTCGCTGGTCATCGGCATCACCCTGATCGCGATCCTGTCGGTGGCCACCGGGCTGCGGCGCGGGATCAAATGGCTGTCGCAGATCAACATCTCGCTGATGGCGCTGCTGCTGGTGTTCATCCTGGTGGCGGGGCCGACGCTGTTCCTGCTGCGGGAGTTCATCCAGTCCATCGGCGTGTACCTGCAGAACGTGCTGCAGCTCAGCTTCGACGTCGGCGCCCTGCAAGGCGACGAGGGCGCCGAGTGGGCCGCCGCATGGACCACCTTCTACTGGGGCTGGTGGATGTCCTGGGCGCCGTTCGTGGGAATCTTCATAGCGCGCATCTCCAAGGGCCGCACCGTGCGCCAGTTCGTCGGCGGGGTGCTGCTGGTGCCCACCCTGGTGTCGTTCCTGTGGTTCTCGATTCTCGGCGGGGCCGCCCTGCATGAGGAGGTCTTCGGCCCGGGCGGGTTGATCGGCATCGAGAACGGCGAGCCGGTGGTGACCGAGGAGGGCGCCTTGTTCGGGCTGCTGGACACGCTGCCGGCAGCGACGCTCGTCAGCATCGGCGTGATCATACTGATCACCCTGTTCTTCATCACGTCGTCCGACTCCGGCTCGCTGGTCGTCGACATGCTCTCGTCCGGCGGAAGCCCTGACCCACCCACCTGGAGCAGGGTGTTCTGGGCGGCCGTCGAGGGTGCGGTGGCCGTCGCGCTGGTGCTGATGGTGGCCGACCAGGAAGGGCTGGCGGCGCTGCAGACGGCGGTGGTGATCGCGGCGGTGCCGGTCAGCGTGGTGATGATCCTCATGTGCGTGGCGTTGTGGCGCCAGCTGCACGCCGAGCGCACCGCACAGCTGCGCGCCGAACGGGACCGCCGCGCCGAGGAGCTGTCCGCGCAGGTGGCCGGGCAGGTCTCCGAGGAGGTCACCGAACAGGTGCCGGAACGGGTCACCGAGCACCTCATCGACGAGGGGATCATCCGGCCGCGCCGCCCGCGGCGGGCCCGGAAGCAGCCACCCGCAGCCGACGGGTGACCAGCGTGCCGCGGGCCACCACGTCGGCCGGGCCGGTCAGCTCGCACCCGGCGGCGGTCAGCGCCACCCGCAGCCGCCCGCCCGGCACGTCCACCACCGCCGTGCCCTGGTCGGCGCCGGCGTCCGCCACGGCGGCGGCCGCGGCCGCGCAGGCACCCGAGCCGCACGAGAGTGTCTCCCCGACCCCACGCTCGTACACCCGCATCCGCACGTGCGTGTCGACTTCCGGCACGCCCTCGCCCGGCGAGGTGAACTCGACGTTGACACCGGACGGGAAGACCCCGGTGTCCACGGCGGGCGGCGCGGTCAGGTCCAGCCCGGACAGGGCCATGTCCGGCGGCAGTGGGCACACCAGGTGCGGGTTGCCGCAGTCGACCACGACGCCGGCCAGCTCGCGTCCGGAGGCGGCGCCGCGCCAGCCCACCCGGGCGGTGCTGCGCCCGGACACCCGCGGTCGGGTCATCGTGACCGTCACCTCGCCGCCGCTCACGCGGGCGACCACCACGCCGGTGCGGGTGGCCATCGGGAACTCGCCCTCGTCGACCAGACCCGACTCGGCCAGGTAGCGGGCGAACACCCGGGCGCCGTTGCCGCACATCTCCGCCACCGACCCGTCGGCGTTGCGGTAGTCCATGAACCACCGCGCGGCGCTGCCGGCCGCCGGCGGGTGGGCGGTGGCCGGCACCACCCGCAGCACCCCGTCGCCACCGAGGCCGAACCGCCGGTCGCACACCGCCGCCACCACCGCCGGTGGCAGGTCCAGCGTGTCGTGCGGATCCGGAATGATCACGAAGTCGTTGCCGGTGCCGTGGCCCTTGGCGAACTCCAGCGTCTCCGGCAGTCCCGCCAGGCCCGCCAGGCCCGCCAGGCCCGGCGTGTCTGTCGTGTCCATCGCTGCCTCCACTGCCATCATCCTCCGCCACCGGTGGCCGCGACACCGGCGTTCACCGCCGCGACGGCCGTGTCCACCAGGTCCGGGCGGGATCCGTCCAACCACTGCAGCCGCGGGTCCCGGCGGAACCAGGAGCGTTGCCGACGTACGAACCGCCGGGTGGCGCGGATGGTCTCGCCGTACGCGCCCTCCTCGGTGATCTCGCCGCCCAGGTACTGCAGCACCTGGGCGTATCCGAGCGCTGCGCGGGCGGTGCGGCCGCGCCGCAGCCCGCGGTCGACCAGCCCCCGCACCTCTTCCACCAGGCCCTCGTCCCACATCCGTGCCACCCGCGCGGCCACCCGCTCGTCCACGTCGTCGCGGTCGACGGCCAGCCACACCGCCGGGTACGCCGGACGGGGCCCGGGCAGCCGGGCGGTGAACGGCCGGCCGGTCAGCGCGATCACCTCCAGCGCACGCACGATCCGCCGACCGTTGCTGGGCAGGATCGCCTCGGCCGCGGCCGGATCGGCCGCACGCAGCCGCTCGTACAGCGGGTTCGGCCCGACCCGGGCCAGCTCGTCCTCCAGCTCCGCGCGCAGCTGCGGATCGGTGCCCGGAAAGTCCATCTCGTCGAGCACCGCCCGCACGTACAGCCCGGAGCCGCCCACCACCAGTGGCACCCGGCCGCGGGCGCGGATGTCGTCGACGGCGGCGCGCGCCAGCCGCTGGTACTCGGCCACGCTGGCCGGTTCGGTGACCTCCCAGATGTCCAGCACGTGGTGGGCGATGCCGGCGCGTTCGTGCGGGCGTAGCTTCGCGGTGCCGACATCCATGCCGCGGTAGAGCTGCATCGAGTCGGCATTGACAATCTCGCCGCCGACCTCGCCGCCGACCTCGCCGCCGACACCGCCACCGACACCGCCGCCGAGCGCTTCGGCCAGCGCCAGGCTCAGTGCGGACTTGCCGGCCGCGGTCGGCCCCACCACCGCCACCACGGGCGGAACCGGCGGCGTCACGACCGCCACCAGCTCGCGACGAAATACGCCACTCCGTAGGGTGCGGCCTCATGGTGCAGCTCCGCTTCCCACCGGCCGCCGGTGGCGTGCACTGCCGAGGCCAGCACCTGCCACGCCGCCCGCCCGGCGGCGCCCAGGTCTGCCGACAGCGCCGCGTCCAGGCCGAGCAGAGTCTCGGTGTCGGCGGTCGCCAGCGCGTCGGCCACCGCGCGGTCGTACGGCGCCGCCCGCGGGTCGTCGTACCCGGGGGCGCGCACGCCGCGCCGGTACGACCCGTCGCCCAGCACCAGCAGCGCCAGCCGGCGACCGTCGGCGGCCAGCTGGACGCCCATCTCGGCGCAGATGGCCGTGGGCGCGCCACCCGGCACCACGATGCGTTCGGACGCCTGCGACCCGTGGCGGGCCAGCAGCCAGTCACCGACCAGCAGGCTCAGCGGCAGGGCGACACCGCCGTCGGTGCGTACGTCCACCCCCCACGGTGCGAAATCGTGGTACGCGCGCCCGTCGCCTCCCAGGGCGACCAGCGCATCGGCGTCGGCGTCGCGCAGCCGCTCCACCACCCGGTCACACGCCTGCCGCAGCTCGTCCAGCTCCGCGGCCGCGCCGGCGGCGAGCTGGGGCACGAGCAGGGGCGGGTGCGGGCACACCGCAGCGGCGACGATCATCCGATACAGCCTAAGCATCGCGGTTGCGCGACCGCCAAGGACACCATATGGTTACGGTCCGCCGCAGCCTCTCGACTTGCCCCCGGGGGGACCTGTGAGAATGCCTGGGGAGGCCGGACGCGTGGGCGGACGGCGGCGGGCGGTCGGCTCGGTCATCACCGAGTCGGCGGCACCGGGAAGGCAGGATAGGCAGATGAGCGACTGGACCAGCTACGGCCGCATCGACACCGACGGCACCGTGTACGTCAAGACGGCCGAGGGCGAACGGGTGGTCGGCTCCTGGCAGGCCGGCTCCCCCGAAGAGGGCCTCGCCCATTTCGCCCGGCGCTTCGCCGACCTGGTCACCGAGGTCGACCTGATCGAGACCCGGCTGGGCAGCGGGGTGGCCGACCCTATCCAGGCCACCGCCAGCATCCGCCGGTTGCGCGCCTCGCTGGCCGAGGCCCACGCGGTCGGTGACTTCGACGGCCTCGCCGCCCGCCTGGACAAGCTCGCCGAAGTGGCCGACGAACGGGCCGCGGAGGCGCGTGCTGCCCGGGAGGCCGCCCGCGCCGAGGCCATCGCCCGCAAGACCGCCCTGGTCGAGGAGGCCGAGCAGATCGCGAACGAGTCCACCGCCTGGAAGGCCTCCGGCGACCGGTTGCGCGCCATTCTGGACGAGTGGCGCACCATCCGCGGGATCGACAAGAAGGCTGACGGCGAGCTGTGGAAGCGTTACGCCGCTGCCCGCGACGCCTTCACCCGCCGCCGCGGCGCCCACTTCGCCACCCTGGACGCTGCCCGCAAGGAGGCGCAGGCGGCCAAGGAGGCGCTGGTCACCGAGGCGGAGTCGCTGGCCGACTCGACCGACTGGACCGCCACCGCGAACCGGCTCAAAGAACTGATGGGCGAGTGGAAGGCGGCCCCGCGGGCCGCCAGGGACGTGGAGCAGAAGCTCTGGGAACGGTTCCGGGCCGCCCAGGACGCCTACTTCAGCCGTCGCAGCGAGGCCTTCGCCGCCCGTGACGCGGAGCAGCGGGAGAGCATGCAGCAGCGGCAGGAACTGGTGGCCGCCGCCGAGGCGTTGGACATCGACGCTGATCCGCGCGCCGCCCAGCAGGCACTCCGGGGCATCCTGTCGAAGTGGCAGTCCACCGGGCGGGTGCGCCGCGAGGCGGCCGCCCCGCTGGAACGGCGGCTGCGCGCGGTCGAGGACAAGGTCAAGGCCGCCATGGAGACCGCGTGGCGGCGCACCGAGCCGTCGGACAACCCGCTGCTGGTCCAGATGCGCGAGCAGGTCGCCGAGGCGGAGGAGCGCCTGGAGCGCGCCCGCGCCGCCGGGGACGCCAAGCGAATCGCCGAGGCGGAGGATGCCCTGACCAGCAAGCGCCAGGTGCTGGACCTCGCCGAACGCAGCACCTGACCCCCCTTCGCGCGCCGATCTTGCAGTTGTGCACGGCGATATGCCCTGGTTCAGGAGAATTTGTCGCCTGCATGACTGCAAGATCGACGCGTAGAGTGCGGCGGTGGTAGCGCGGTCACCTGGTGGGGGCGCCGACGGTGGGCATGCCGAGCATGACCCCGTCGGTGCGGGGGGTGGTGCCTGCCTCGTACGTGTCACCGGCGCGGGTGCGGCGGTGGGAGACCAGCGGGCCGTCGGCGACCAGGTGGTGCGGCGCGGCATAGGTGACGGTGGTGTGCACAATGTCGCCGGGTCGCACCGGCGTGTCGCCGGTGCGGAAGTGCACCAGCCGCCCGTCGCGGGCGCGGCCGGACATCCGCCCGGTGTCCCCGTCCTTGCGGCCCTCGCCGACCGCGGCGAGCACCTCCACCGTGCGCCCGACCTGCCGCCGGTTCTCCGCCAGAGTGACCTCCTCGACCGTGGCCACCAGCCGCTCGTACCGCTCCTGCACGACCTCCCGCGGCACCTGGCCGTCCATCTCCGCCGCTGGCGTACCCGGGCGCTTGGAGTACTGGAAGGTGAACGCCCCGGCGAACCGGGACCGGCGCACCACCTCCAGGGTGGCCTGAAAGTCCTCCTCGGTCTCGCCGGGGAAACCCACGATGATGTCGGTGGTGATGGCTGCGTCCGGCATCGCCTGCCGCACCCGGTCGATGATGCCCAGATAGCGCTCGGCGCGGTAAGAGCGCCGCATCCGCTTGAGCACCGCGTCCGAACCGGACTGCAGCGGCATGTGCAACTGGTGGCACACGTTGGGTGTGTCGGCCATCGCCTCGATCACGTCATCGGTGAAGTCCTTCGGGTGCGGGCTGGTGAAGCGCACCCGCTCCAGCCCGTCGATGTCGCCGCACGCGCGCAGCAACTCGGCGAAAGCCGACGGTCCCCGACCGCGACCCGGGTTCGGCTCGCGAGCGTCGCCGAACCCCACCCCGTACGAGTTGACGTTCTGGCCCAGCAGCGTCACCTCCAGCACGCCTTCGGCCACCAGCGCCTCCACCTCCGCGAGCACCTCGCCAGGGCGGCGGTCGCGCTCCTTGCCGCGCAGGCTCGGCACGATGCAGAAGGTGCAGGTGTTGTTGCACCCGACCGAGATCGACACCCAGCCGGAGTACGTGGACTCCCGGCGCGCCGGCAGGGTGGACGGGAACGTCTCCAGCGCCTCCAGGATCTCCACCTCGGCGGCGCGGTTGTGGCGCGCGCGTGCCAGCAGCGACGGCAGCGACCCGATGTTGTGCGTGCCGAACACGACATCCACCCACGGTGCCCGGTCCACGATCCGGCCACGGTCCTTCTGCGCCAGGCAGCCGCCGACGGCGATCTGCATGTCGGGGTGCTGCTGCTTGACCGGCCGCAGGTGCCCCAGGTTGCCGTAGAGGCGGTTGTCCGCGTTCTCCCGTACCGCGCACGTGTTGAACACGACCACGTCCGGGACCTGGTTCTCGCCGGCCGGGACGTAGCCGGCCTCCTCCAGCAACCCGGCGAGGCGCTCGGAGTCGTGCACGTTCATCTGGCAGCCGAAGGTGCGCAGGTCGAAGGTGCGCACCGGCGCCGTGGTGCGGGCAGGGGTCGAATCCGCGACAGTCATCTCGGCTCCAAGCCTAACTGCGGGGGAGAATGGAACCGTGCCCGCACACCCGGTCCTCCCGGCCACCACCGGCGGGATCGCGCAGCGCTACGACGACTACTCCCGCCGGTACGCGCTGCTGGATCTGCTCGACTGGTCGCCAGCGCCGGCCTGGAGGCCATCCGGACGCGACGGTTGATGCTCGGCACGTTCTATCTGATCGAGGCCTCCCCGGGCGCCGGGCACTGACCTCAGCGCGCGGTCTCGGTGGCGCGTAGCTCACGCACCACGGTGACCCGGATCTGCCCCGGGTAGGTCAGCTCCTCCTCCACCTGCTTGGCGACGTCCCGGGCGAGCACCGCCGCGCCGATGTCGTCGACCTGGTCCGGGTGGACCATGACCCGGATCTCCCGACCGGCCTGCATTGCGAACACCTTCTCCACACCGGGCTTGCCGGCCGCGATCTCCTCGATGCGTTCCAGGCGCTTGACGTACGCCTCCAACCCCTCCCGGCGGGCTCCGGGACGCCCGCCCGAGCACGCGTCGGCGGCCTGCGTGAGCACCGCCTCGATGGTCTGCGGGGTCACCTCGTGGTGGTGCGCCTCGATCGCGTGCACCACCTGCTCGGACTCGCCGTACCGGCGCGCCAGGTCGGCACCGATCTGCGCGTGGGACCCCTCCACCTCGTGGGTGAGCGCCTTGCCGATGTCGTGCAGGAAGGCGGCGCGCTTGACCACCCGGGTCTGGGCCGAGTCGAGGCCGAGCTCGGCGGCCATGACGCCGGCGATGTGGGCGCTCTCGACCAGGTGCTTGAGCACGTTCTGGCCGTAGCTGGTGCGGTAGCGCAGCCGCCCCAGCAGGTCCACCAGATCCGGGTGCAGGTCGACGATGCCGACCTCGACCAGCGCGTCCTCGGCCGCGCGGCGGCACAGGTCGGCAACCTCGTGCTGGGCGTCGTCGAACGCCTCCTCGATGCGGTGCGGGTGGATGCGGCCGTCGGTGACCAGCTTCTCCAGCGTGATGCGGCCGACCTCCCGGCGCACCGGGTCGAAACAGGACAGCAGCACCGCCTCCGGGCTGTCGTCGACCAGCAGGTTGACGCCGGTGACCGATTCGAACGCGCGGATGTTGCGACCCTCGCGACCGATGATCCGCCCTTTCATCTCGTCGGAGGGCAGGTGCAGCACGCTGATCACGCTCTCGGTGGTCTGCTCGCTGGCCACACGCTGGATCGCGTCCACGATGATGTGCCGAGCCCGCTGCTCGCCGGTCCGCCGCGCCTCGCTCTCGATGTCCCGTACCAGCAGGGCGGCCTCGCGCTTGGCCTGGCTCTCCACCGTCGCGACCAGTTCGGCGCGCGCCGCCTCGGCGGTCAGTCCCGCCACCCGCTCGAGTTCGTGACGCTGCTTGTCGACCGCTTCGTCGAGCGACGCCTGCTCGGCGGCCAGCGCCTCCCGCTGGGCCGAAAGCTCCTTCTCCGACGCGCTGACGCGTCGCTCGCGGTCGGCGAGCCGCTCGGTCTCCTCGGCGTACCAGCGTTCGCGCTCGTCCAGGCGACGCTGCCGCCGGTCCAGATCGGCGGCGCGTCCCTCGACGGAAGCGGTCAGGTGCGCGAGCTCCCGCTCGCCGCTGCGCCGGGCGGACGCGCGGATCTCCCCGGCCTCCTGCTCGGCCTGCTGGTGGGCCTGGTCCAGCAACGTCTGTGCCTCCGCGCGTGCCGCCTCCAGCAGCCGGCGCGCGTCATCCGGCGCGTCGGACCGCGTCGTCTGCGTGGCGGGTTGTCCGTCCATCCGCCGGACGGTCCACACGCCCCATCCCAGCGCGGTGACCACCACCGCCACGAGGATCGCCACGATCGCCACCAACGCCCACAGCAGCCCCGTCATGGCGGTCTCCTTCCACCTGTGGCGCGCGTCGTGTCGCAGCCCACCGTGTTCAGCTGTGGAGCTCGACCACCTCCGGCGCCCGTGGGTAGGGTTCACCCGCGGTGCGGGCAGCACCGCCTGGGCCACAGGCCTGAGCACTGTAGACGCTGATGCCGATCGTCGGCGGCACCGG
>SLSW01000283.1 GCA_007130245.1 Micromonosporaceae bacterium | reverse complement strand
CCCGCGCCTCACGTCACCCCCGCGCCTCACGTCACCCCCGCGCCTCACGTCACCCCCGCGACGGGTATCGGCCCGGCGCCGCACGCCAGCCCCGCCCCGGCGTAGTCAGCCCGGACACCTGCGCGGCTCAAGATCCGTCGGCGAACGCGGCCGGGTCCGGGCAGGCGCACACCAAATTCCGGTCACCGTAGGCGCCGTCGATGCGCCGCACCGGCGGCCAGTATTTGCCCGCCGGATCCACCCCGGGCGGAAAGGCCGCCACCTGCCGCGGGTACGGATGTTGCCACGTGTCCGCCGACACCGCGGCCGCGGTGTGCGGCGCGTGCCGCAGCGGGCTGTCCTCGACCGCCCACCGGCCCTCGGCCACCTGCGCGATCTCGCCGCGGATCGCGATCATCGCGTCGCAGAACCGGTCCAGCTCGGCCAGGTCCTCGCTCTCGGTGGGCTCGACCATCAACGTGCCGGCCACCGGGAACGACATGGTCGGCGCGTGGAAGCCGTAGTCGATCAGCCGCTTGGCCACGTCGTCGACGGTCACGCCGGCCGCCTTCATGACCGGCCGCAGGTCCAGGATGCACTCGTGCGCCACCAGCCCCTTGTTGCCCGCGTACAGCACCGGGTAGTGCTCGCGCAGCCGCGCGGCCACGTAGTTGGCGGCCAGCACCGCCACCTCGGTAGCGCGCCGCAGCCCGTCCGGGCCCATCATCCGCAGGTACGCCCACGAGATCGGCAGAATCCCGGCCGAGCCGAAGCCGGCCGCCGACACCGGGCCGACCGGGGCGCCCTCGGCAGCGCGCGGGTCGGCCGGAAGGTACGGCGCCAGGTGAGCGCGCACCGCCACCGGCCCCACCCCCGGGCCGCCGCCGCCGTGCGGGATAGTGAACGTCTTGTGCAGGTTCAGGTGTGACACGTCCGCACCGAACCGCCCCGGCTTGGCGAAACCGAGCAACGCGTTGAGGTTGGCCCCGTCCACGTACACCTGCCCACCGGCGTCGTGGACCTTGGCAGCCAGCTCGGCGATACCCGGCTCGTACACCCCGTGGGTCGACGGGTACGTGACCATGATCGCCGCCAGCCGGCCGGCGTGCTCGGCAATCTTGCCCTCGAGGTCGGCCAGGTCGACGTTGCCCTCGGCGTCGCAGCCGACCACCACCACCCGCAGACCGGCCATGACCGCGCTGGCGGCGTTGGTGCCATGCGCCGACGACGGGATCAGGCAGACGTCGCGCTGCGGCTGACCCTGGTCGCGGTGCCACGCGCGGATCGCCAGCAGGCCGGCCAGCTCACCCTGGGAGCCGGCGTTGGGCTGCACGCTGACCGCGTCGTAGCCGGTCACCTCCGCCAGCCACCGGTTGAGCTGGTCGATCAGCTCGGCGTACCCGGCGGCCTGCTCGGCGGGCGCGAACGGGTGCAGCTGCGCCAGCTCCGGCCAGCTGATCGGCTCCATCTCGGCGGTGGCGTTGAGCTTCATGGTGCACGACCCGAGCGGGATCATGCCCCGGTCCAGTGCGTAGTCCGCGTCGGCCAGCCGCTTGAGGTAACGCAGCATCGACGTCTCGTTGTGGTGGGTACGAAACACCGGATGGGTCAGGTAGTCGCTGGTGCGGCGCAACCCATCCGGCAACGCCCCGGCCATCGGCTCGTCGACCAGCGCCACCCCGAACGCCCCGGCCACCGCCCGCAGGTGCGCGGTGGTGGTGGTCTCGTCGCAGGCCACCGAGACGGTGTCGGCGTCGACGCGCCGCAGGTTCACCCCGCGGGCGGCCGCGGCCGCCACCACCTCGTCGCCCCGGCCGGGCACCAGCGCGGTGACGGTGTCGAAGAACGTCTCGTGCGCCAGCGCCACCCCGCCAGCGCGCAGGCTCGCCGCCAGCCGCGCGGCCGCCGCGTGGGTGTGCGTGGCGATCTCGCGCAACCCGTCCGGGCCGTGGTAAACCGCGTACATGCTGGCGATCACCGCCAGCAGCACCTGGGCGGTGCAGATGTTGCTGGTGGCCTTCTCGCGACGGATGTGCTGCTCGCGGGTCTGCAGCGCCAGCCGGTACGCCGGCGCGCCGTCGCCGTCACGTGAGACACCGACCAGCCGCCCGGGCAGCATCCGCTCCAGCCCGGTGCGCACCGCCAGGTAGCCGGCGTGCGGGCCGCCGTAGCCCATCGGCACCCCGAACCGCTGGGTGGTGCCAGCGACGATGTCGGCGCCGATCTCACCCGGCGGGCGCAGCAGCGTCAACGCCAGCAGGTCGGCGGCCACGGTCACCAGCGCCCCACGCCCGTGGGCGACCGTGACCAGCCCGGCGTGGTCGCGCACCTGCCCGGTGGCGCCCGGGTACTGCAGGTGCAGCCCGAACAACTCGTCCGGCAGCGGCTCGCGGGTCAGATCAACCACCCGCACCTCGATGCCCAGCGGCTCGGCCCGGGTGCGGATGACCGCCAGGGTCTGCGGCAGGGTCTCCGCGTCCACCACATACACCATGGACGCCGCCCTGCTCACCCGGCGGGCCAGCGTCATCGCCTCGGCCGCCGCAGTGGCCTCGTCGAGCATGGAGGCGTTGGCGGTGGCCACGCCGGTCAGGTCGGCCACCATGGTCTGGAAGTTCAGCAGCGCCTCCAGCCGGCCCTGGCTGATCTCCGGCTGGTACGGCGTGTAGGCGGTGTACCAGGCCGGGT
>SLSW01000159.1 GCA_007130245.1 Micromonosporaceae bacterium | reverse complement strand
TGAAAGAGTTGGCCGCCGGCCTGGTCGGTTCGACCGTGGCAGGAAACGCAGATCCGACCCGGCCGCTGGACGGGGTCGACGGCTGGCAACCGGTGCGGCCGGTGGACTCCGGCGCCGTACGAGCGGCCAAGCTGGCGCTGGAGATGGCGCTGCTGGACCTGCTGATGAAGGCTGGCGCCCTGCCCCCGGCCGGAGCTGCCGCGCCGGCAACCCCGCAGGCGGTGCACCGCCTGCCCAGGACCGCGCCGGGCTCTCCTGCCGACAGTCTCAGCCGGACCCTGCGGCAGGATGACGGCCAGGTCTGGGCGCTACGGCTGCGGCTGACCGGGGACAACGACCTGGATGTGGCGTGGCTGCGCCATGCGGCGATGATCGAACGCGAAGCCGGCCGGGACCGCCCGGTCTGGCTCGTCGGTGGCGATCGCGAACCCGCCGACGCCCACCACCTCGTACGGCAGATCACCGATTGGATGGGCGGCGGGCAGGCGCCGCCGCTGGTGCTGCTGGAGGAGCCGCTGGCGACGAAGTCGAAGTCGTCGCTGTCAAAATATCAGGAGCGTTCGGCACTGTCGAAGCTGCAGCGCCGCAGCGAGCTGTCGGAGCTGCAACAGGCGGCCGATGAGGCGTTGGGTCGTACGCCGTCGGGGTCGAGTGACGGGCCGCGGCTGGCGATCGTCGCGGGCGCGAGCCTGAGCGCCGCCAACCAGGTGAAGCGGCTCGGCGAGGGCTGGCCGGTCGGTGGAATCCACCTGTCGCTGGCGCGATGGGGGACGCTGGCTGGCTTCCTGGAGGCCGCCGCGATCGCGAAGCGAAGCGATCCGGCGACGCTGGTGCTGCTCGGTGGCGGGCGCGGCAGCCGGTTGACGGCGGCGGCGTTGGAGTGGCTGGCCGGGGCCACCGGTGAGATCGACCGGTACGTGCCGGAGGCGCCGGCGGCGCCGTGGCCCACCCTGGACACCACCGCACCCGGTGGAGATGAGCGGCGTACCAGGCTGTTCGCCGGCGTCGACCTGGCCGAGTTGGCCACGGTCGCTGATGACGTCACCGCGGTCCCGGAGGCGCCGCCGCCGGCCGCCACCGAGCGGCCGAACCGTTTCCCCGATCACCCGCTGCCGGGAGAGGCGCTGGCGCGACGGTCGATGCTGCTGGAGACCGAGGCGCTGTGCGCGGGGTTGCGCACCCGGCGGCTGTCGCGGGACGTGTTCCTGGCCGAAGATCCGGCGACCGGCACGACGATCGGTTTCACCGACTCGGAGTCCAGTGCGACCGGGATGGCGTCGTCGGTCGCCGCTGGCCGCAAAGGTGTCACGCGGGACCTGCTCGCCCTGGCGGGGCTGCCGGTCCCCGAGGGGGCGGTCGTGGCGGTGCAGGACCGGGAGGCGGCGTACGACGTGACGAGGAAGCTCGGGTTCCCGCTGGTGGTCAAGCCGGCCGGCGGGTCGAAGGGCGTCGCGGTCACGATCGGCATCACCTCACAGGAGGAGCTGGACCGGGCGCTGGACGAGGTGGCGTCGTCGAAGTACGCCGACACGGGTGTGGTGGTGGAGCGGCACGTCACCGGCAACGACTACCGTGTGCTGGCCACCCGCGACGAGACGCTGTCGGTGGTGCGGCGCGAGCCGGCGTCGGTGGTCGGCGACGGACGGCGCACGGTGGAGGAGCTGGTAGTGGCCGCCAACGCGGCCCGTCGGCAGAACCCCCACCTGGCCAAGCGGGTCATCAAGCTCGACGCCCGGGTGGACGATCAGCTGCGCCGGCAGGAGCTGACGCGGCGATCCGTGCCGGAGGCGGGCCGGAGGGTCCGGCTGCGGGCGGAGGCGAACTTCAGCCTGGGCGGGGAGAGCTTCGAGGTGCTGGACGACGCGCATCCCTCGGTGCGCGAGCTGGCCGTGGCCGCGGTCGCGGCCATACCGGGCCTGCCGCACGCGGGGCTGGACATCCTCATGGACGACCACCGGCTGCCGGTGAATGAGCAGAACGTCACCATCATCGAGGTCAACTCGCGGCCGGTGCAGTCGATCCACCACTTCCCGATGTTCGGCCCGCCCCGCAATGTGTCCCAGCGACTGGTGCGGGACACCGCCGCGGCGGCCGGGCTGAAGCTGGGCGAGCCGGCCGACGAACTCACCGTGTCAGTGGTGGTGAGCGGCCGGGTGCAGGCGGTGGGCTACCGCAGGTGGATGGTGCGGGCGGCCAAGCAGCTAGGGGTGTCGGGTTGGGTCGCCAACGGGGCTGAGCCGGACCAGGTCCACGCCGTGGTGCACGGTAAGGCGCGATGGGTCGGCATGATGCTCCGGTTGGCGTTCGACGGCCCGCCCGGAGCGTCGGTGGTCGAGGTGACCGCTGAATCGGTCGACGTGGTGCCCGCCGGCGGATTCAAGATCCATCCGGATGTGTCATGAGCACGCGTGGACCTGACCCCGACCGCTACGACGAGGACGATGCCCCTACGGTCGACACGGCGCCGTCGCGTACGCAGGCGGAGTTGTCGGCGTTGCTGGAGTCGGTCGCGCGCGAGCGCGGCCTGGACGTCCGTCGACTCGACGACGAGATCGTTCTCTGCAGTGACGGTGAACATCGTGTGCTGTTCCACGGGTTGACGAGCAGCTCCTCCTCGAAGCTGGCGCACGTGCTGTGCGGAAACGACGCCTGGCTGCGGAGCCATCTGGCGC
>SLSW01000249.1 GCA_007130245.1 Micromonosporaceae bacterium | reverse complement strand
GGCCAGCTCCGCCCCGCGCTGGTACACCTGCAGCGTGATCCGCCGCAGCTGCGCGGCCACCGCCCCGCCGAGCTGACTCTCGACCTCCTGGTAGGTCAGGAACTCGTCGTGCTCGCCCACCGGAGCTTTGGTGGTCGGTGTGAACACCGGTTCCGGCAGGCGCGAGCCATCCTCCAGCCCGGCGGGCAGCGACAGGCCGTTGATTGCGCCGGTCCGCCGGTAGGCCCGAAGACCCTGACCGGCCAGGTAGCCACGCGCGATGCACTCGACCGGCACCATGGTCAGCCGCCGGCACCGGATCGCGCGCCCGGCCCACTGTGCCGGGACGTCGGTCGCCGAGATCACGTGGTGAGGGATGAGATCCTCCAGCCGTGTGAACCACCACAGTGACAGCTGGGTGAGGATCGCGCCCTTGTCCGGTATCAGCGTGGGCAGCACCACGTCGTAGACCGACACCCGGTCCGAGGCCACCAGGATCAGGTCGTCGCCGTCGAGGTAGACATCTCTGACCTTGCCCGAGTGCAGCAGCTCCATCGTGTCGCCCTTCCGCCGGTGCCGGTCCTCACCGTCATGCTATTGATCCCGCCGGCCAGGTCGTCGCCGAGATCACGGACGTGGTGTGCCGGGGGTCCGCGAGTCGTCGGCGCGCACCGGCCCGGCCCGCGCGGTGGCGACCGCCGGTGCGCCGGAGCCGACCGCGGTCGCGGGCGTCACGTGCACGGTGACCGTCAGGTCGAGGCCGTCCAGGTGACAGTCGGCCAGCCGGGCACCGTGGGCCTCGGCGATCACCCCGGCGCGTGCGCAGGCCACGTCGGCGCTGGCGGCCGCGTGCACCGCACCGGCCAGGGCTGCCAGGTCGGCGGCGGACTGGGCCTGGTGCCGGGCCACGTGGGCGCCGCCGAGCGCAGCGCCGGCCATGCCGGCTGCCAGCAGCACCAGCCCGACCGCCAGTAGCCACACCGACGCGGACCCGCGATCGCGCCCGTGCGCGCGGTGCTTCCCGCGGCGGCGCACGCGACCGCGGGTCCGTGCCGACCGGCGACTCACGGCGCCGGCTCCGGTGAGCCGGGTTCCACCGCGGCGACCGCGTTCGCCTCCACCGCCAGCGCGGGTAGTCGCGCGCCCAGCAGCGGCACCGGCGCCCGCACGGTGGCGTGCACCAGGTCGCCGTCGATGGTGACGCTGACCTGCGCCCCGTCCGGGGCGGCGCGCTGGCCGGCCTCGGTGCCACTCTGCCCGCGAGCGGCCGCCAGGGCGGCTTCCCGGGCGGCGTCCACGCACTCCAGCCGGGTGGTGACCCCGGCCACCGCGGTCAGGCCCGCCAGCAGCAGCAGGACCACCGCGGGCAGCCCGACGGCGAGCTCTGCCGTGGCCGAGCCCCGGTCGCCCCGGTCGGCGGGCCGGCTCGCACCTACCCGCCGGCCGGGGCGGCGGGACTCACCGCTGATGCTGGTCACCCGAGTGCCTGCTCGACCACCGCCTGCAGGGCGGCCCGCACCGGGTCGCTGGTCAGCACCGCCAACAGCAGGCCGGCGAAGGCCACCGCGGCGAGCGTGCCCACCGCGTACTCAGCGGTGTTCATCCCGGCGTCACGGCGCCGGACCCCCTCCCGGCGCTGGACCCCGTCCCGCCTCCGCAGCCGGGTGGCCGGGCGACGCAGCCGGTCACACAATCCTCGCATGTGGATACTCCTCTCCTTCTGTTACAGGACATCGCCGAGCACGGCGATGATCACCGGCACCAGGCCGGCGAGAATGAACGCCGGCAGGAAACACAGCCCCAGCGGCAGCACGATCAGGACGCCGGCACGGCGGGCGGTCGCCTCGACCACCACCGCGCGGTCGGCGCGTAGGTCGTCGGCGAGCCGCCGCAACGCCCCGGCCAGGGCCGCGCCGTGGTCCGCACTGCGTACGGCCGCCCGCACCAGCCGGTCGGCCCCGTTCACCGGGGCCAGCTGCCCCCACGCCTCGTCCGGAGCGGCACCGAGGCGCAGCAGGCGCGACACCCGGGCGAGCCGATCGCCCAGCGGACCCGGCAGCGCGGCGGCAACCTCGGCGACGGCCCGGTCGACCGGAGTGCCGCTGCGTAGCACCACCGCCAGCAGGTCGGCGGCCAGCGGCAGGTCGGCGGCCTCCCGCAGCCGGCGCGCCCGGCGGGCGGCCGGCTCCAGCCGGCGCAGTCCGCGGTCGAGCAGGGCGGCCACGGCGGCCCCGCCGGCCACTCCCCACCAGCCGCCGACCAGCAGCACCACCGCCAGCGCGCCGCAACCGGCGCCCAGCCGCACCGTGTCCAGCCACGGCGGCCACCACCGCGGGCGTGTCCGCCGTCCGGCGTGCCCGGTGCGCCGGGTCAGGACCGCCAGCCGGCGGGAGGGTCGACGGGTCTGTGTCGAGACCGCCACCAGCACCGCTGCCCCCACCAGCCCGGTGGCCAGCACTACCCGGCCGGTCACGGCACCGCTCCGGCCGCACCCATGATCCGGCGGGTCCATGCCAGCCCGGCCACCTGCAGCGCGACCGCCGCCAGGGTGCAGGCCGCACCGACCGGCGTATGCAGCAGCACCGCCAGCGGGTCGGCGCCGATCAGGTAGCCGAGGGCCAGCCCGCCGGCCGGCAGCGCGGCCAGCAGCCAGGCGGTGGCCCGGGCGCCCGCGGCCTGGGCGGCGGCGGACGCG
>SLSW01000217.1 GCA_007130245.1 Micromonosporaceae bacterium | reverse complement strand
TGGCAGGACCAGTTCAACCTGGCGCTGGACCCGGACACCGCGCGGGCGTACCACGACGAGACGCTGCCGGCCGAGCCGGCCAAGACCGCGCACTTCTGCTCCATGTGCGGGCCGAAGTTCTGCTCCATGCGGATCACGCAGGACCTGCAGAAGTACGCCGACGAGCACGGCGTGTCGGTGGCGGAGGCGGCCACGGCGGGGATGCAGGAGAAGTCGGAGGAGTTCGTCGAGTCCGGGGGCCGGGTCTACCTGCCGGTGACCTCCGCCTGACGGTGATGATCCGTCCCCCGGAACCCGCGCGATGACCGGCGGGTCGTACGGGTTCCGGGGCCGGATCACCAGAAGCTGCCCGGCCGGAGCGCTAATCCGGTAGCTCGGGGTCCCGCCGCAGACGTCGCTTGCCCAGGGTGGGGTCGTCGCGTTCGGACTCCCCGCCGAGCGAACGTACCCAGTCCATGTGCTGATCCTGCTCGGGCTGCTCCTTGCGCCGCCACCGCTTGCGGCGTGTGGCGGGCCGTTCGGGTTCGGCAGCCGGCTCGGGCCCGCCGCCCCCTGCCGGTTCCGCGGCCGCCGGCGCCACCGGCTCGGACCCGGCCGGCTCGGCCGGCTCGAACCACGTCGACTCCGGACGCGCCGGCCCGGCGGCTCCGGCGTGCGGAGGCGGGACCGCCGGTGGCTGGATCGGTTCCGGTTTCGGCGGCGCAGCGTCGGCCGGTGCGGGAAAATCCGTCTCGCGGGGGGCGTAGTCGGTCTCCCGGGGGGCGTAGTCCGGCTCGCGGGACGGGAAGTCGGGATAGGGCGGCTCCGCTGCCGGCGCACCGTACCCCTCCTCGGCCGGGCCGCCGGCTCCCGGCGTCACCGGCGCGGTAGCTCCGACAGCGGCGGTGGCGCTGACACCGGTCGGGGAGGCACCCCACGCCCGCGTGTCATTGCCGCCGGCCGCCGGCCCGTCTACCTGGCTGGTCGGCAGCCGGGTCATCGCCAGCATCACCGCGGCGAGTACGGCGATGCCCAGCGCGATCAGCGCGCCGCCGAACGCGGGTCCCTGCACCGCCCGGTCGTCGCCGGCCGGCGGTGCGATCAGGTATGCACACGCGAGCAGAGCCGGCCCCGCCACGCCGGCCGCGATCGTGTGCAGCTTCGACAGCCCGCGGCTGCGGGCAGCGGCGGCGAGCGCCGTCCCGATCAGCAGCACCAGCAGCGGCGCGCTGAGCCTCGCCACGGTGGAGCGCGCGCCGTCGCCGAACGCCGGCAGGTCGAGCACGCCGGGGCGTACCAGCGCCGGCTGGGCTTCCGGGCCCAGGGTGGGCGTCACCGACGCCAGGGCGATCAACCACACCACGGTGACGATCGTGACCACGCTCACCGCGGCGACCCGCAGGCTCATGGTGGTGACCGCGGCCAGGATGCCGACGACCACGCCGAGCAGGGCCGCCAGCGCCGCCTCCAGGGCGGGGTCGCTACCGGACAGGTCGATGGTGCGGGCCGGCAGTGCGGTCAGGAAGATGACGGTGCCGGCACCGACCGCCGCGGCCATTGACACCACGATGCGTTGGCCAAGTTCCAACGAGCCCCGCGCGCCGGGCCGGGCTCCTGCTTCCCCGCGCCGCGCCATCCACGTCCCGCCTGCGGCACCGGCCAGCACCGCCAGCGCGGCGATCCAGGCGACCCAGGTCAGCTGGGTCTCCCACATCCCGGCGGCGGGGATTCCGGTGGACAGATGGACCATGCCCAGGCCGTACGCGATGCCGAGCTGGCCGGCGCCGGCGACCGCGGCGGTGCCGGCGGCGGTGCTCAGCACCCGGGCCCACCGCCGAGCCCACGCCGACAACCGCTGGGTCCATGCCGCGATCTGTGTCGTGATGCGCGCCGCCCCTCGCGCCCGCTGTTCGATAGCAACAGCCATGCGGGCAGGTTACGGGGCGGGGCGGAGCCGCGCCACCCGGGTGGTGCCGTAACGGATCTCGCCGGGGTAGAGTAGGTCGCTGGTCGCGCTGCAGGATCTGCCCAGGGGGCGACCGGGCGGCAGCGGCCGTGCGGTATGCTTACCCGTCGTGCGTCTGCTGTGACCGGCGTTGAACCAGAGGCAATATCCGGGAAGCAGTGGACCGACCCGACCCCACACCAGCAACGAGGCAAGGTAGACCTGTGCGTACGTACAGCCCGAAGCCGGGCGACATTGAGCGCCGGTGGCACGTGATCGACGCGGCTGACGTCGTGCTGGGCCGCCTCGCGTCCCAGGTAGCGACCCTGCTGCGCGGCAAGCACAAGCCGATTTTCGCGCCGCACGCCGACACCGGTGATTACGTCATCATCGTCAACGCCGACAAGGTGGCGCTGACCGGCAACAAGCGGCAGGACAAGGTGGCCTACCGGCACTCCGGCTACCCGGGCGGCCTGAAGAGCGCCGGCTACGAGGAGCTCCTGACCAAGCACCCGGAGCGGGCGGTGCGGCTGGCCGTCAAGGGCATGCTGCCGCACAACAAGCTCGGCCGGAGTGTGATCAAGAAGTTGAAGGTGTACGCCGGGCCGGATCACCCGCACGCCGCGCAGCAGCCGGCGCCGTACGAGATCAAGCAGCTCGCGAAGTAGGCGGGCGGAGGACCCATGACTGAGAGCACCATCGAGGCGACCGAGGCGACCGAGGCGACCGAGGCGACCGAGGCGACCGAGGC
>SLSW01000230.1 GCA_007130245.1 Micromonosporaceae bacterium | reverse complement strand
CTCCACCTTGGCTCGCAACCCGGCCGCCACGGCCTCATCGACGAACCGCTGTGCCGCGCCCGCCTGGTCCCCGCCGACCGGCAGCGCCGCCACCTGCACCGGCGCGAACCAGACCGGAAACGCACCCTGATGGATCTCGATGAGGTATGCGAACAGCCGCTCCATGCTGCCGACCAGGCTGCGGTGCACCATCACCGGCTGCCGGCGCACGCTGTCACCGTCGACATACGACAGGCCGAACCGGGCCGGTTGGTGGAAGTCCAGCTGCACGGTGGACAGGGTCTCCTCCCGGCCGCCCGCGTCGCGGACCTGGATATCGATCTTCGGCCCGTAGAACGCGGCCTCGCCCTTTTCCTCCACGTAGTCCACGCCGGCTTCGTCCAGGCAGGACCGCAGCGCCGCCTCGGCCCGCCGCCACATCCGCGCGTCCCCGGCGTACTTGCCGCCGTCGCCGCGGCGCGACAGCCGCATGCCCGCCGGCGGCACGCCGAGCGCCTTGTGTGCCTGTGCCACCAACCGCAGCACCGCCGCCACCTCTCCGCCCACCTGTTCCGGGGTGCAGAAGATGTGCGCGTCGTTGAGCCACATCGCCCGCACCCGGCCGAGGCCGCCGAGCACCCCGGAGCGTTCGGCGCGGTACTGGCCGCCCAACTCGGCCAGCCGCACCGGCAGCTCCCGGTAGGACCGACCGCGGGAGGCGTAGATCAGGGCGTGGTGCGGGCACAGGCTCGGGCGCAGCATCAGCTCGTCGTCGGCCGAGACCGCCATCGGCGGGAACATGTCGTCGGCGAAGTGTGCCAGGTGCCCGGAGATCTCGTACGCCCGCTTCTTCGCCAGCGGCGGCGAGTAGACGTGCTGGTAGCCGGCGCGCCGTTCCAGCTCGCGCAGGTAGTCCTCCACCGCGTGGCGCGCGGCGGCCCCGGCCGGCAGCCACATCGGCAGGCCGGCACCCGCCAGCGGGTCGGAGTAGAACAGCTCCAGCTCCCGGCCCAGCCGGTGGTGGTCGATGAGGTCATGCTCGGGCATGGTCGCTCCCTGTCATCTCAGTCAGGGGCGACGCCGCGTACGAAGCTTCCCGGAGCGGATCGCCCCGGGATCGGTGGACGGTGTCAGCGCACCACCACGCGCCGGGACTGTCCCGGCGTCGTCGTGCACACGTACGTGACACTCATGCCGCCGACGTTAGTCCTGCCGATGACCGCGCGCCAGCGGATTACCTGCTACGCCAGCCGCGCCCGGAACACCAGGACCGGGGAGCCTTCCGCGGCCGGACCGCCGTGCCAGTCGCCGTACCATGTCACGTCGGTGAAGCCGACCGCGGCCAGCGCGTGTCGGAACTGCTGCGCGCTGCGGAAGAACAGGACGCTGGTGTAGACCCGGTCCGTGCCGTCCGGGAAGACGTTGTGCGCGTCGAAGACCACCCGCCCCCCGTCGACGTCGGTGACCTGCAGCCACTCCCGCAGGTGCCCCACCGGGGTGTCGCGCTCGCCGTAGGTGGCTTCCGGCGTCCACTGCTCCCACTCGCGGTAGGCCGGGTTACGGGTCTCGAAACTGAGCAGACCCCCTGGGCGGAGCGCCCCGGCTAGCGCGGTCAGGGCCGAGGGCAGCTCCTGCGGGCTGATGTGCATGATCGTGTTGCCCGCGCAGATGGCGAGGTCTGCGGTTCCGGTCGGCGCGATCGCGGACGCGTCACCATGGATCCACGTCACCGAATCGGCACCCGGCTGCCGACGGGCATGGTCCAACATGGTGCGACTCGGCTCGACACCGATCACGGTCCGTCCCGGTGTGGCCAGCGACCGGCTCAGCAACCCGGTGCCGCAGCCCAGATCAATGATCTCCCGCGCCCTGACCTCGTCGGCCAGCGAGCGGTAGTACGCGTGGTCGGCGCCGCCCGGATTGTCCAGGTCGTACAGCACGACCAGGTCCCGATCACGGTAAGGCTCGTCCATCGCAGCTGACCGTAGCAGTGGCCCCGTGCCGCCGCGAGACGTTTGGTGCCGCACCCTCTCGCGGACCGGCAGATCAAAGCTCGCACCGCCCTCTTCGTCCCCGAGGTAGGGCAGGCACGTCGGACGGAGTGGTCAGGCGGGGCGCCGCCCATTCAAGCCGTTGGCGATTGACAGAGAGTACTCACACTGCTACGTTACATCGTGCGGACAAGCTAATTAGGAAAATGGCGCAATGCGAATAGGACGAAAGCTACGTCACGCCAACCGTCTACTCGGACGCATGCTAGTAGGAGTCGGTGCAGCCACAGGAACAACTGTCTTAGCGCTTGCAATCGGCGTTGCTCCCGCCCAGAGCCACAGCAGCTTGACTGGACACGGTGGGGCCAGCTGTAACACCGGATTTCATGTAGTCACCGTGAGCAAGACCGCAGGGATTACCGAGCACCTCCAAAGGCATGGTGCCGATATTTGGGATGCTGACTGGAAGAACGTGCATCCATTTGACCCTTGGTGGCAATACAGCTCGACGCACTTCCCACAGAGTGTCTGGGACTGGGGCGTGACCGCCACGGTGTTCGAGTCGCACCACACAACCTGCTGGCACAGTCCTTCCTAATGCGGTGCTTGGGAAGACTGCTCGTCGGTGCCGTTGCGACGGTGGCGCTAGTGGGCTGCCAGCAGCACCAGACGCCAGAGCAGCAACCGGAGGCGTCGTCCACTGACGAAAGCCAGT
>SLSW01000083.1 GCA_007130245.1 Micromonosporaceae bacterium | reverse complement strand
GACGCTGCTGGCGCACCTCGCCGCCACCACCCAGCGGTTGATCTTCTCGACCGCCACCACGCTCATCACCACCAACGACCCGGTGCGCATCGCCGAGGAGTACGCGCTGCTGCAGCACCTGGCCAAGGGCCGGGTGGACCTGATGCTCGGCCGCGGCAACACCGCACCGGTGTATCCGTGGTTCGGCCAGGACATCCGGCAGGGCCTGCGGCTGGCGCTGGAGAACTACAACCTGCTGCACCGGCTGTGGCGCGAGGACGTGGTCGACTGGGAGGGCACCTTCCGCACCCCGCTGCAGGGCTTCACCTCCGTGCCGAGGCCGCTGGACGACGTGCCGCCGTTCGTGTGGCACGGATCGATCCGTACGCCGGAGATCGCCGAGCAGGCCGCCTACTACGGCAACGGCTTCTTCGCCAACCACATCTTCATGCCCAAGGAACACTTCATGCGCCTGATCGGCTTCTACCGGCAGCGGTACGCCCACTACGGGCACGGCAGCGAGAAGCAGGGGATCGTCGGGCTCGGTGGCCAGGCGTACCTCGCCAAGCGCTCGCAGGACGCCTGGCGCGAGTTCCGCCCGTACTTCAACGAGGCGCCGGTGTACGGGCACGGGCCGGCGATGGAGGACTTCGTGGAGCAGACTCCGCTGTCGGTGGGCAGCCCGCAGGAGGTCATCGACAAGACCCTGACGTTCCGGGAGCACTTCGGTGATTACCAGCGCCAGCTGTTCCTCATCGACCACGCGGGCCTGCCGGTGGCCACCGTGCTGGACCAGCTGGAGCTGCTCGGCGGCGAGGTGGTGCCGGTGCTTCGCAAGGAGCTGGCCGCCCGCCGGGACCCGGAGGTGCCGCCCGCGCCCACGCACCAGCGGCTGGTGCAGGCCAAGTACGGCGACCAGCCGCCGCGCCAGCCGCGGCCGAACCCCAACCGCGGGGACAACGTGACCGGCGCCTCGCCGTACCAGGACACCGACCCGTCGCTACAGGCGACCTACCCGGCGCCGTGATGCGTGGCACCGCCGGACCGGCCAACCACGCATGGGAGGCGCTGCTGCGGGCGCACGCCGCGCTGATGAAACAGTTCGCCGCCGAAGACATCTGGACCGGGGTGTCGATGCGCGAGTACGACGTGCTGTACACGCTGTCGAAGTGCCCCGCGCCGATCCGGCTCGGGGAACTGCACCGGCACGTGCTGCTGAGCCAGCCGGCGCTGTCGCGCATGGTCGACCGGCTGGTGGCGCGCGGGCTGGTGGCGCGCACGGTCGACCCGGGCGACGCCCGCGGCGTGCTGCTGTCGCTGACCGGGGCGGGCCGTGACCAGCAGCGCCGGGTGGGGCGCCGGCACGCGCGCAGCGTGGCCTCCGCCATGACCAGGGCACTGGACACTGAGGAAATGGCGCAGCTGGAGTCGCTGTGCGCGAAGCTGACCCGGCACCGCGCCGCACCGCAGGCCATGACCAACGAGGAGGACCAGGGACTATGACGAACCCGACGCCGCTGTCGCTGGTGGTGGTCACCGCCGGCACCGGCGACCCTTCGTCGACCCGGATGCTGGCCGACCGCACCGCCGAGCGCGTCACGGCCATCGCCGACAGCCACGGGCTGGAGGTGAGCACCACCGCCGTCGAGCTACGCGAGCTCGCCAACGAGATCACCTCGGCGCTGACCTCGCCGCTGGTCGGGCCGCGCCTGCGGGAGGCAGCCGCGGCGCTGGCCGACGCCGACGGCGCCATCGCCGCCGCCCCCGTCTACAAGGCGGACGCCAGCGGCCTGTTCACCTCGTTCTTCCACGTGCTCGACGATGATGTGCTGATCGCCACCCCGGTGATCCTCGCCGCCACCGCCGGCACCGCCCGGCACGCGCTCGTGGTCGACGAGCGGATGCGTCCGCTGTTCGCCTACCTGCGCGCACTGCCGGTGCCGACGTCGCTGTTCGCCGCCAGCGAGGATTGGAACGACGCCGGCCTGGGCACCCGCATCGACCGCGCCGCCTTCGAGTTGGTGCTGCTGATGCGAAGCGGGTTCGCCCGCCAGGTCAATGACACCTTGTGGGACAGCTACCAGCACGAGTTCGGCAGCGCCGGCGGCAGGAACGACAGCATCGGCCTCGACACCGATCTGATGAAGCTCGCCGCCGGCGGTGGCGCCACGAGACGACCCGATTAGCAGTAGCTTCTTGCTGGCGTGAGGTGGCTGGCATCCTCGGAGCGGAACCCGCCGCGCATGTCGCTGTTGTTTCGCGGCGGCCGTCCACGTCCGTCCTCAGCGCCGATCCGCGGCTGCGCCCCTTGTCGCTGGGCCTGATCCTGGCGGGCATACTCGGCGTCGTCGCCAAGCACCATGCTGATGTCGGATCGCGCGGCCCGCCACGATAGTCGATGCGGGCCGCGGTCTGGCGTCGTGGCACTATTCGACAACGATCCGGTCGCCGCGTTCGAACGGGCCTGCGCCTGGGATTCAACCGGACACTCCGACCGTGCCATTTCGCTCTACCGGTGGGCGCTCGACCACGGGTTGAGCGGCTACCGTCGACGCCGCGCCGTGATCCAGATGTCCAGTTCGCTGCGCAACATCGGGCAGGCCGAAGCCGCGATCGCACTGCTGGAGGCCGAACAGGGCATCGACCCGACGATGCTGGACGAGCAGACACGGGGTCTCGCTGAATCGATCAGCGCAGTGCTGGCGCTGTGCTTGGTCGATACGGGTCGGGCGCGGGAATCGGTGTCGGTCGCGGTCGGTGCGCTGGCAGCGCATCTGCCGCGCTACCAGCGTTCGATGCGCAACTACGCACGACTGCTGCTCGATCCGCCCGGCAAGCAGTAGGTATCTGCCTTGACGAGTCGGACCTGCGGGTCCGGGTTCTGACCGCCGTCCGCGGCGCCCACGGTAGGTCGCCGCCAGCCTGACCAGTTCAGACGCCGGCCAGGACCCTGCGCGCCACCGCCAAGTCACCGTCGAGCACCAGCGCCGCGTGTGCCCGACCCTCGTGGACGCGCCCGCTTCTTGCGGTCGCGGCTCTCCTCGGCGCTCGTCGCCCGCTCGTCGCCCGCTCGGCGCACCGTGGGTGGAACCAGTTGCACCAGCAACCGCTCCACACGCCATTGTGTCGTTCGGCCAGGCCGGCGAACGCGTCCCACGTGTCCGGACCGAGAGATTGGACCGTGTAGTCACTCACAGGTCTGCCTCCGTCACGCGGGCACGGTCGAGCCGCGCGGTGGGTTGGACACAGGATGCCAGCCAGCCGGAGGGTCCTCGCCGACGCGCCCGTCGACCGCCTCGCGGAGCAGGTCGGCGTGGCCGGTGTGCCGGCCGTACTCCTCGATCAGGTCGCAGACCAGCCGGCGCAGATGCGCTGCAAGTCCGCCGGGGCGGTGGTGGCCGCTGTCGCGACCACCACCGCCCCGGCGCTGATCAGCGAGCCACTACGGACGGGTCAGGCCGAAGGTGTAACTACCCGAGCCCTCGTAGGAGTAGACGACCCACCGGTAGTAGCCGGCGTTGCCGGTGTAGTCGATCGTCTCGTAGTTGGTCGGGCTGGTCGAGCTGGCCACGGTGGACCACCACCAGCCGTTCCAGCGCTGCAGGTACAGGTCGAAATCGGAGCTGTCGCTGCTCGGACCCTGCAGGCAACCGCTGTGCGTGCCGGAGCTGGAGTAGTACCAACTGCCGTTAGGCTGGATATGGTAATCGCCCGAGCCCGACAGCGAGCCAGTGTAGGTCTCTGCGTAATCGGTGCAGTTCGCAGGCGGATCCGGGTCCGGGTCCGGCTCGCCGCCGTCATCGCCTTCACCGACGAACAGCAGGCGGTTCGGCGAGCCGCTGCCGGGGTTGCTGACCACTCCGGTGGTGGCGTCGGAGTTCATCTGGCTCATCACCTGGGCCGGGCTCCACGACGGGTTGTCCGACAGGATCAGCGCCGCGGCACCGGCCACGTGCGGCGCCGCCATGGAGGTGCCGCTGATGGTGTTACTGGCGCTGTTGCTGGTGTGCCACGCCGAGGTGATCGACGAGCCGGGTGCGAAAATGTCCACGCAGGAGCCGTAGTTCGAGTACGAGGCGCGGGCGTCCGAGCTGGTGGTAGCGCCGACCGTGATCGCGGTCGACACCTGTGCCGGCGAGAAGTTGCAGGCGTCGGCGCTGCTGTTGCCCGCGGCGATGGCGTAGCTGACCCCGGAGGAGACGGAGTTGGCCACCGCACTGTTGAGAGAGCTGTGGGTGCCGGAGGCGCCCAGGCTCATGTTCGCCACCGCAGGGTGGACCGCGTTGGCCGTCACCCAGTCCACACCGGCCACGACCCCGGCCAGGGTGCCGGAGCCGTTGCAGTCAAGCACCCGCACCGAGTAGATGCTGGCCTGCTTCGCCACCCCGTACGAGGTGCCGGCGACGGTGCCGGCGACGTGGGTACCGTGACCGTTGCAGTCGTTGGCGGAACCGCCGGGGGTGATGGCGTCGTATCCGGTGAACGCCCGGCCACCGAAGTCGTTGTGGCTGAGCCGGACCCCGGTATCCAGGATGTAGGTGTTCACGTTCGACGCCGTGTTCGGGTACGTGTAGGAGTTGTCCAGCGGCAGGTTGCGCTGGTCAATGCGGTCCAGTCCCCACGACGGCGGGTCGGTCTGCGTGCCGACCAGCTCGACCCGCACGTCCTGCTCGACATAGTCGACCGCCGGGTGTGCGGCCAGTCGCCGGGCGGCGGGCTCACTCATGCTGACTGAGAACCCGGTGATCGCCGCCTCGTAGACGAAATGGACCTCGCCGCCGAAACGACCGGCGAGCTGCGACGCGCGTTCCGACACGCTCCGGTCATCGGCTTTTGTCAGGGCCACGACGTAGGACCCGGAAATTGCATCTGGATGTGCGGCACCGAGGACCTTTCCCTCGGCATGTGCAGGCGACGCCGCCAGGCTGAGCGCCAGTAACGTCGACAGCACAATCCCACCGGCTCCTACCAACAAGCGGCGAGATCGTGGAAGCAGGCTCATCTGCTTCTCCTTCCGAATAAGGCGCCACGACGCCACAGGACACCCTGGCGCACCACGATGACCGCACCTCGGGTAGTCTGTAGTAGACGAGTGCAACCCGACGACGGATGACGCCGGGCGCAAGGGGAATCGTCTTACTGGGAACAGACCGATCCGGGGTGGGGTGCTGCGAAGCAGCTTACCAGTCGTTAAGGGAGTAACGATACATAGCATTATGACGATATAATGCTATTATGTAAGGCCGCCCGGTTCAAGCTGGCCGACCGCTGGCAGTGCTCACCGACCAGCCCGCTGGCGCCCCGCACGATCTGGTGTGACCTGGTAGGCTGCCGCCACTCGTACAAACCCCCCGGAACGGCGGTGGCGATCATGTCCGACAGCGGGATGAAGGATCGAGTCCTCGGGCTGCTGGGAACGCCCCCGGACCAACCCATCCAGCAGGCGCCGGGCCCGCCTCCCAGCGGGGCCCAGCATGAGGCGCTCCAGGTGCTCACCCTGGCCCAGCGCACGGCCGAGGAGCAGGTCAACGGCGCCCGGCACGAGGCGGAGCGGATCGTCGCGGAGGCACGTGAACGGGCGGGTCAGGTCGTCCGGGACGCCCAGGCCCACGCCGAGCGGCTGCAACACGAGGCCGAGGCGGCACTGTCCGAAGCGCACGCTGCGGCCGCGAAGGTGGCCAGCGACGCCCAGGCGCGCACCGAGCAGGCGCAGCAGGATGCTGATGAGATCCTCTCGAACGCCCGGATGCGGTCCGATGAGCTGGTCAAGATCGCCCAGGACCGGGCGGACGAGCTGCAGCATGTCGCCGAACAGCGTTACGAGGAGGCGGTCGGAAGTCTGGCCGCCAAGCGGCAAGCACTCCAGCAGCAGATCGAGGCCCTGGAGCAGTTCGACCGGGAGTACCGGGCCCGCCTGCAGGCGTTCCTGCAGCACCAGCTGCGCGCGTTGTGGGTCGACGAGCCACGGGTGACCGCCGACGACCTGGAGGGACCGGATTTCTCCCCCGAGGACGCCCCCGCGGCGGAGCCACTGCACAACACCGGGCAGTCACCCGACGCCGACGAGTTCGGCAGCGCCGACCGCGGCGGTGAGCAGTTCACGGGACGTGCCACCGTCGACTCCTAGCCGGCGGCAGGGACCGCACCGGCGAGGTCGCGTGGACGTCACACGGCGAGCTCCTCCACCATCACCGGCGCGTGGTCGGACGGCGCCTTGCCCTTGCGCGCGTCCCGGTCCACGTACGCGTCGCGCACCAGCGCGGCCGCAGCGCCTGCCGCCCGGCGGCGGTGACGTGGGTGGCACCGGCGAACCCCGCCGGGTCCCACACGTCGGCGTCGGTGAGTGCGACGTACGGCCGTTGGGCACATACACCGACCACCCGCAGCGGACCACCGGTGGCGGCGATCGCCCGCGCCTCCCGGCGCCAAGGGCCGACTAACGCAAGTGCTCCCCGGCGGGAGGCTTGAGGTCGGCGATCTCCCGGCTGAAGTAGTCCGCGAGGGGTTCACCGGCGGCGTGCAGGTCGACGATCGTCCTCCGCACCCGCGCGACCAGGCCCGGGTCGGTGTAGCGCCATGCGCCGTTCACCGCGTCGTCGTGGTACGTGAGCTCGTACAACACCTCGGTGCCCATCACGTTGATCTCCGGCAGCGGCCCGGCGGTCTCCAGCGCCGCGACCCGGTCCGGCGGGATTATCCGCAGGATGCTGCCGTGCTCCTCCCGGACGCGCAGCACGTGTAGCTCCCACTGCAGGTACGGCGTCACGGGCTCCTCCACCACCTTGACCCAGTTGACGGTGGAACCGTGTTTCGCCAGGCGCTGGTGCTCGGCGGCGATCGCCGCCCGGTGGGCGTCCAGCAGCCGCATCGACTCGTCCCAGTCTCCGCGGGCGAACGCCTCCCAGGTGTCGTAGCCAGGCTCGCGGAATTGCTGCCGGCGCTCCAGTTTCCAGAAGCCGGCCGCGCCGACGTCCCAGAAGTGCCGGTCGAAGTCAGGCAGGTAATCACTGAGCTCCAGCCATTGGCCGACGGCACTGTCGAGCAGCTCCCGCATAACGACTGTCCTTTCCGGTCGCCTCTTCACGCTCGAGCGACGCGGACCAGGATTCCGAAGGTTCGAGCCGCGAGCACTGTGCGTAAAGCTAGCATTACGCAGGGCCGGAGGAAAGAGCTCAACCATGGCAGACCGCAACCGGTCGCCTGTGGATTCTGCGGTCGGTCCACACCCGCAGCGGCGTGGGCCGGTCTGCCGACAGCACCAGCACGTCGCAATCCCTCATCGAGCGCGCCACGCCCTGCGCGTTGACGTCCGTGCCGGCGTGGTGTTGATCGTGGTCGCGTGCCAGCGCCTGCGCCACCACCGCGCCCAAGCGCGTGTGCAGCGGGGCTACGCGCGGGTCGTGGCGCTCGGAAACGGTGGTGCTGCGCTCCCGGGACGTCGAACTGCTGCCCGAGCTGACTACGCCGCGCTATATGGTGCCGCCGCGCTATATGGTGCCGTCGCGCTATATGGTGCCGATGTACCGCTGAGGTTCGGCCACGAACAAATCCCGACAGTCGCTGGAGCAGAAGTAGTAGGTGTCCCCATCGTGCTGCTCGGAGGTGACCGCACGCGCAGGGTCCAGCCACATGCCACACACCGGATCGGTCACGGTCGGCACCGCTTCGTCCGTCATGGTCGTCATGGTTCCTCCGTCCGCGCTGACGCCCTACCGGCTGGCACGGAAACCGGGGCCGATGAGCATCGGGCCGATCGCGCCGACGCCCCGTAACAGTCAACGCGTCACACGCGTAGCCTACGCGACGACGTCGCGCGAGAGAACTGCGTGCAGGCCGTGACTCAGCCTCCCGGCGGCACGTCCGCCTCGTCCCGCTCGGACTCGGCCCGGGTGTGGTGGACGGTCCCGGGACGATGGTCCGGCGGCCCGTAGACCGTGACCAGCCGCAGCGGCTCCGCGCCCGTGTTGACCACGTTGTGGCGCACCCCCTGCGGCACGACGACAGCGTCTCCGCGTCCGAACGGCCGCTCCACGCCCTCGAGCACCGACATGCCGTTGCCGTCGGTGCCGATGAGGATCTGGTCGGTGCCGGTGTGGACCTCCGAGCCGATCTGTTCGCCGGGTGGCAGGGTCATGACCACCAGCTGGGTGTGCTCGGTGGTGGCGACCACCCGCCGGAAGTCGTCGTTGGTGCGCGCCTGCTCCATGACGTTGCTGTGGTATCCCTCCATATCACGACGTTACTGCGCACCGACCCGCCCGGAGGGTCGAACGCCTGCTTCGACCGACTCCCCGGCCGGTTGCGTCCCTCGGCGGGCGTGCACCGGCGGCGGACCCGGTGCCCCAGCCGGGTTGCCGGGGCCGGGGCGGCGTCCGGCGGGTACGGGCGGCTTGCCAGGATGGGCGGCATGTCCCTGCCCGACCCCGATGATCTCTACGCCGGCCGGCAACCCACCCGGCCGGCGCCGTCACACCGGTGAGTGGCGACCAGGCGTCGGACACGGCACAGAACCCGCCCGGCGCGAACGAGCAGCCGACCGCGCGACGACGCCTGCTCGTCGACCTCACCCCGCTGCGCACCAGCCGCCCGTACCGGTTCATGTGGTTCGGCGCCGTGCTGTCGGGCATCAGCACCCACCTGACCACGGTGGTGGTCGGCCTGCACGTCTATTACCTGACCGGCTCCACGTTCCACGTCGGCCTGGTCGGCCTGTTCGCGGTGGTACCGCTGGTCACCCTGGGGCTGTACGGCGGCTCCATCGTCGACGCCCACGACCGCCGCACCGTCGTGCTCATCACCGCCACCGGGTTGCTGCTGGTGGCGGCCGGGTTCGCCACCCAGGCCTGGCTCGCCGTCGGAAACGTGTGGCTGCTCTACGGGCTGGTCGCGGTTCAGAACGGTTTCTTCGCCGTCAACAGCCCGGCGCGTACCGCGATCATCCCGCGCCTGCTGCCCCACCGGCTGCTTCCGGCCGCGAACGCGCTGTCCGGGCTTTCGATGGGCACGGCGGTCACCGTCGGCCCGCTGCTGGCCGGGCCGCTGGTCAGCGGGGCCGGTTACGGCGCGGCGTACAGCGTGCAAGTGCTCCTGCTCACGGGGGCCCTGCTGGCCCTGCTGGCGTTGCCGGCACTGCCGCCGGTGGGTGAAGTACGCCGGGCCGGCTTCGGCGCGGTGGTGGAGGGGCTGCGCTACCTGCGCAGCCGTCCCAACCTGCGGATGACGTTCTTCGCCGACCTGGCCGCGATGATCCTGGCGATGCCGCGGGTGCTGTTCCCCGCGCTCGGGGCGGTGGTCATCGGCGGCGGCGCCACCACGGTCGGCATCCTGGTGGCCGCGATCGCGGTCGGCTCGGTGCTGGCGGGCCTGCTGTCCGGTCCGCTCGGGCAGGTCCGGCGGCAGGGCTTCGCGGTGCTGGTCGCGGTGGTCATCTGGGGACTGGCGATCGCCACCTTCGGGGTGGTGGTGATCATGGCGCCGGGTCCACCTCCGGACGGGGGCGCGCACCCGATCCTGTGGATGGCGGTGGGATGCCTGATGGTGGCCGGCGCCGCCGACGCGGTCAGCGCGGTGTTCCGGCACACCATCCTGCAGGCGGCCACCCCGGACCACCTGCGCGGCCGGCTACAGGGGGTGTTCATCGTGGTGGTCGCCGGCGGGCCCCACCTGGGCGACCTGGTGCTGGGATCGGTCGCGCAGGTGACAACCGAGGCGCTGGCGGCGATCGCCGGCGGGCTCGCCTGCGTGGCCGTGGTGATCGCCCTGGGGTTGCTGCAACCCGGGTTCGCCCGCTACGACGCCCGGCGCCCCACTCCGTAGTGTCCGGGGTCTTCCCTACGCCGCCGTCGGTGTGTCGCCAGTGTCGTTCATGCGGCTGATGGCACGGCTGCGACCGCGGAACTCGGCGACCACCTCGTCGCCGCACGTGACGGTGACGTCGTAGATGCCGCTACGCCCGTACAGTGTGCGTTCCTGGGCACGCGCGACCAGCAGGTCGTTCTCCCGGACCGGACGCACGAAGGTGATCTCCGCACCGGAGGCGACGGTCGGCGTACCACGGCTGTTGCAGGCGCAGGCGAAGGTGGTGTCGGCCAGCAGGAAGATGTAGCCCCCGTGTGCGATCGCATGACCGTTGATCATGGCGCGGGTCACGCGCATGCGGGTCACGGCGGCGCCGTCGTCAGCCGAGACCAGCTCGATCCCGAGACCGCGCGACGCCGCGTCGACCGCGAACATCTCGTGGGCGGCACCCGGCCTTCCGCTGCCCGATTCAGCCACTGCACTTCCTCTCGTCAGGTCCGGACGGCGCCGGCGAACGGGTGGTCAGCTGTTCGCCCGCTGGTCGACGATGCGGCGCATCTTGCCCATGGACCGCTCGATCCCGTCCGGGGCGACGACGTCCACCTCGATGCTGACGCCGATGTTGCTCTTGACCAGGTGGACGAGCTCCGCGCCGGCCCGGGTCGCGGTGCCCTCGTCGACCCCGTCGCGGCGCTCGACCCGCACGGTCAACGCGTCCATCGGCCCATGCTTGGTCAGGACGCACTGGAAATGCGGGGACAGCTGGGGCGTGCCCAGGATCAACTCCTCGATCTGGGTGGGGAACACGTTGACACCGCGTATGATCATCATGTCGTCGGTGCGGCCGGTGATCTTCTCGATCCGCCGCATCGGTCGCGCGGTTCCCGGCAGCAGCCGCGTCAGG
>SLSW01000051.1 GCA_007130245.1 Micromonosporaceae bacterium | reverse complement strand
CTCCCGTTGCCGGGTCAACCGATGTGTCAGGTGGTGAAGACAACCCCGCGACGGCGGGCCACGAAGTACATGGCGCCACCGAGGGTCAGCAGCAGCAGCGCGCCGCCGGCGATCCACGCGGTGGGTGAGCCGGTAGCGGCCAGTTCCTCCTTCTCCGGCTCGTCCGGTTCCGTACCCGGCTCCTCCTCGGGGTCATCCGGCGGGCAGTCCGCCGCCACGATGTCGATCACCCAGGTCTTGATGACCAGGACGACCCCGCCCGGCAAGGCGTCACCCAGGTCAAGGTTCAGCCGCACCACATACTGGCCGGGATCCACGGTGTGGGTCGACTCGGGCGTGACATCGTCGTCGTCGAGCGTGTAATACAGCCCCTGCGGCGTCGGCGCCTCGGCCGGCGCCGACGACCTCTCCAGCGAATCGCCGCTCGAGTCGCCAGGCAGGCCGGGAATGCCGATCTCCCCGGTGTCGACGTCGCAGGTGGGCTGCGTGACGGTTGGCTCGTCGAGCTCCGCGCATCCCGCCGGGGGATCCCAGGCCAGCGGGAACGAGTGCTCCGGATGGCTCGTCTCGGCGACGATGTCTCCCGCATCACCGGGCACGAAGACCAGCTGCATCTCGTTCTCGCCGATGCCGGCACCGTCGCCTGGCCAGAACTCGGCACCATCGAGAGTGATGGACCACCCGAAGTCGTGCTCGTCCGGGTTGACCAGGATCACGTACAGGCCGTCACACAAGGGGAACGTGCCCGGCTCCTCCGGGGTCGGGGTCGTGTCGATCGGAGGAAGATCCGGCCACGGGAACTCCGGGATACCGGGGACGTGTGGCAGATCCGGGTTGAAGTCCGGAGGGATGACGATCGGATCGACAATCGGGGGGAGCGGCGGCATGACCGGATCGAGGTGCTGCGCTTGGGCCGCGCTGCCGGCGGCCAGAGCGCCGGAGAGCCCGATCGCCATGCCAGCCGCGCTAGCGAGCAGCCGGCGCGACAGTATTGATGTCTTCACCTTACTCCTTTCTAGGGGTGCAGTTTCTAGGGGTGCAGGCGGGCACGGCAACGAGCAGGCAGTGAGGCGGCAAGTGCTTCACGGCGCCGCCCCGTGCCGTACGCCGACGCGGTGCGCCGACAGGGGTGAACCTAGTGGGTGCCGCATGACTTTCGCCCTGCCCGGCAGGGCGCCGCGGGACAGTCGCACCGAACCGGCAAAGCAGGTCTGGCCGTTCGTCGGCTACTCGGGCGCTGGTACGGCGGACTCGAGTCGGCCTCACGTCCGTCAAGGGTGTCAGACACCCGACAGCAGCGGGAGGGCCGACACTAACCGGTGCCGGCCCTCCCGGGACCCGCGTGCTTACAACAGATCAGGCGGTGAAGGCGACCCGACGACGACGTGCCACGAGGAACAGACCGGCGCCCAGCGCAAGGAGCATCAGCGCGCCACCGGCGATCAGCGCGGTCTGCGAACCGGTCGCGGCCAGCTCCTCATCCTCCGTGGTCTCCTCGACGGGGCAGTCAGGCTCCTCGATCTCGATAGTCCAGGTCTTCAGAACCAGCTCACCAACGACCGTGGTGTCGTGCGAGCCGATGTGCAGGTACTGCTCGACCAGCTCCAGGGTGTAGGTGCCCGGTTCCACGGTGTGGGTCGACTCCGGCGCGACCTCGTCGCCGTCGAGCCGGTAGATGTGCTCGTGCGGAAAGTCGATGTGCCGGTGGAGCTCAGGCATCTCGGGAACGGCGATCTCACCGGTGCCGACCTCGCACGTGGGTTGGGTGTGCGTCGGCTCCGGCAGCTTGCCGCACGGAAGGTCGGGCGGCGCCTGCCAGTCGTGTGGCCAGGTCACGTCACAGTGCGCGGGGCGAGCGGGCGGGCTGGGTGCGCGACCACCCGGGGACGGCCCGCCGGCGTCCATCGTCGGCGGGCCGTCAGGATCCTTAACGGGCGATGGGCGGTGTTCGCAGGGCGATGGCGGCTACCGTGTCAGGTCGTGAAGGTCAGGCGTCGGCGGCGAGCGGCCAGATACATCCCGGTGCCCAGTCCGAGCATGACGACCGCGGCGGCGATGGTGACGCCCGCTGTCCAACCTGTCACCGGCAACGTCTCGTCCGCTGCGCCGCTCTCGGCCCAGCCTCCCTCGCCACCGCACTCACGAAGCGTGACCGCATCCTCGCTGGTCCAGGAGACCTGCCAGGTCGGGTCGTCGATGTGGCACTCGCCGGAGGCGTCCGGGTTCGCGGAGGCGACGGTAGCCGGCGCGCCGAACAGGATCAGCAACGCGGTAGCGAGGGCCAACAGGATGCGTCTCATGGATGCTCCCGAGTCTGTGTGACGCAGCTTCTCCCCGGTCAACTGCTGAGCACCCAGGGATGGCCATCGCTGTACGGGACGAAGTGGCCCAACAGGTACGGGGTCCTGTCCAATCAGCTCAATATCATCATCCGTTCGGATGATCGCGTGTCTGCAGGAGAGAGCTGGTGCTGGCCGGTGACCGGGTTGAGCCACTGCTGCAACGCACGCCGCGGCGGCTCGCCGAGGTCGTCGGCGAGCCGCCACAGTGGCGATCAGTCGCCTCTCACGGAGTGAAGCTGACACGCGGCCGGCGCGTGAGCAGGTAGAGGCCACTGCCCAAGACCATCATGCCCAGTGCTGCACCCGCTACCGGAGCCGCGGTTGAGCCCGTCTTCGGAAGCTCGTCGATCTTCTTGACGGGCTCCTTCTTGACGGGCT
>SLSW01000107.1 GCA_007130245.1 Micromonosporaceae bacterium | reverse complement strand
TACCCGAAGAAGCCGCTGGTGCCGCTGGCCGAGACGGTGCACGAGCGGTACGCGGTGGAGATCTTCCGCGGCTGCACCCGCGGCTGCCGGTTCTGCCAGGCCGGCATGATCACCCGCCCGGTGCGGGAACGGTCGATCACCACCGTCGGCGACATGGTGCAGCAGGGGCTGGAGAACTCCGGCTTCTCCGAGGTCGGGCTGCTGTCGCTGTCGTCGGCCGACCACTCGGAGATCGCCGACATGTGTTCCGGCCTGGCCGAGCGGTACGAGGGCAGCAACGTGTCGCTGTCGCTGCCGTCGACCCGGGTGGACGCGTTCAACGTCGAACTGGCTCAGGAGCTGTCGCGCGGCGGCCGGCGCACCGGCCTGACGTTCGCCCCGGAGGGCGGGTCGGAACGCATCCGCAAGGTGATCAACAAGATGGTCACCGAGCAGGACCTGATCCGCACCGTCGTCAACGCGTACAGCAACGGATGGCGGCACGTGAAGCTCTACTTCATGTGCGGCCTGCCGACCGAGACCGACGAGGACGTGCTGCAGATCGCGCGCCTGGCTCACGAGGTGATCCGGGTCGGCCGCGAGGCGACCGGGTCGAAGGACATCCGGTGCACGGTGTCGATCGGCGGGTTCGTGCCCAAACCGCACACCCCGTTCCAGTGGGCGTCGCAGGCGTCGCCGGAGGTGGTGGATCGCCGGCTGAAAGCGCTCAAGCAGGAGATCAACTCTGACCGGTCGCTCGGTCGCGCCATCGGCTACCGCTACCACGACGGCAAGCCGTCGCTGATCGAAGGCCTACTCTCGCGCGGTGACCGCCGCGTCGGTGCGGTGATCCGCCGGGTGTGGGCCGACGGAGCACGCTTCGACGGCTGGAGCGAGCACTTCTCGTACGACCGCTGGGTCGACGCGGCCGCGGCGGTGCTGCCCGGCTACGGCGTGGACCTGGACTGGTTCACCACCCGCGAGCGCGACCAGACCGAGGTGCTGCCCTGGGACCACCTGGACTCCGGGCTGGACAAGGACTGGCTCTGGCAGGACTGGCAGGACTCGCTGTCGGAGCACGAGCAGGACGACTGCCGGTGGACGCCGTGCTTCGACTGCGGGGTGTGCCCGAGCATGGACACCGACATCCAGATCGGCCCGACCGGGCGGACGTTGCTTCCGCTCACGCCGGTGTGAGGAGCGCCACCATCAGCAGGAAACAGCCGCCGGGAGGACAGGCACCGGTCGTGGCGCGGGTGCGGCTGCGCTACGCCAAGCGGGGGCCGCTGCGGTTCACCTCCCACCGGGACTTCGCGCGGGCGTTCGAGCGCGCGCTGCGCCGCGCCGGCGTGCCGGTGGCCTACTCGCAGGGGTTCACGCCGCATCCGAAGATCTCGTACGCCAGTGCGGCGCCGACCGGGGTGGCCAGCGAGGCGGAGTACCTGGAACTGGGCCTACAGGCGCCCATGGAACCCGCGCATGTGGCCAGCGCGCTGGATGCGGTGCTGTCGTCCGGGCTGGACGTGCTGGAGGCGGTGGCGGTCAGCGCCGCCGGCGGCGGCAGCTTCGCTGACCGGATGCAGGCATCGCGGTGGCGCATCGAGCTGCCCGGGGTGGAGGTGGATGCGCTGCGGCGGGCGGTGGTCGCCTTCGACACCGCCGACGAGGTAGCGGTCGAGCGGATCACCAAGCAGGGCCGGCGCACACTGGACGCCCGCGCCGCGGTGATCGACATCCGGGTGGTCGACCCGGCACCTTCTGAGGTCGGCGGCGCACCGTGTGCAATACTCGAATGTGTTGTACGGCAGGTGACACCCTCCGTTCGACCCGATGACGTTCTCTCGGGCCTCCGCGTGGTGGCGGACCTCGAGCCACCGGTGCCACCGCGGGCGACCCGGTTGGCTCAAGGCACGCTGACCGCGCGGGGCGAGATCGTCGATCCGTTGGAGGCGGATCGCGACTGGGCGTCAACGGAGAGCATCGGCTGAGCTCCGGCCGGGATCCTCGCGGGAACGCGACCAGCTCACGCGGGGCGGCTACGAGTCACGCCGTGCTCGAGGACACGACTTCGGTCGCGCCCGTCCTACGGGATGGACGTGCTACCGGGACAACCGAGGCCGTAACCCCGTGTGGCTGCGTTGACCCGCGCCCGGGGAGGCCAGAACTGGAGACAGCGCATGCGCGAAAGCGAGCCGACCGGCTCCGCGGAAGACCACACTGCCGACGTCCGGGGCGGCCCGGCCGCGGAGGAGTCCGCTACCGGCGCCCCCGATAAGGCGGAACCCAAGAAGGCCACCCGCCGTCGCGCCACCAAGACGACTGGCGCGGCCAAGGCGACTGGCGCGGCCAAGGCGACTGGTGCGGCCAAGGCGACCCGGGCCGGCACAAATCCCGAGGGCGCGGAGGCGTCGACCGACGAGGTGCCGGCGCCGGCCAAGAAGGCCACCCGCACCCGCCGGAAGAAGACGCCCCCGGCGGCTGACCAGGCCGACACCGGCGGCACCGGCGGCACCGGCGATAGCGGCGGTCTCGGCGACAGCACCGCTGCTCCACCCGCCGTGCCCGAGCCGGCGGCCGGTCCGACGCGCGCGGCCGCGGCTCCGCTGTTCATCGCGCCGGAGGCGGCCGCCGCGCAGGCCACGGCAGCCTCCGCGGACGCAGAGCCGTCGGAGGGCGGCGGCACGACCCGTCGCCGCCGCACCCGGAAGGCGGCCGAGCCGGCCACCGCCACGGTCGAGGCGACCG